>JBFIDS010000193.1:0-6635 GCA_041603715.1 Paraconexibacter sp.
AACTTCGCCTACTCGCTCGGTGCGGGGCGCTTCCTCCTCACGAGCGCGCCGCTGTCCGGCGTCAACCCGCCCCCCAAGACGAAGGAGAGCCCGCTGCGGCCCGACGTGCCGTGCGAGACGCAGGAGCCGGCGGACGTGCAGTCGAACCCGGCGGCGCCGCCGCCGGCGCGGCGCGTGTCGACGAGCGGTGCGCGGTACGAGCAGCGCCTCGCGCGGGCGACCGACCGCTCACTCGACTGGCTCCGTAACCAGGTGAAGCTCGAGGGCCTCTCGCGCGTGCTCAAGGTGAGCGACGAGCTCCTCACGAAGTCGCAGGCCGACCGCATCGGCGCGCGTGCGCGAGCCGCGCGTGCCGCGGATGCGCGGCGGATCCGGGAGGCGACCCGATGATCCGCGCGATCAAGAAGCGCCGGGGCGACCTCGCCGCCGTCATCGCCCTCTTCGTGGTCGCGTCGATCGTCGGCCTCTACATCCTCGACAACCAGCGGATGCGCTTCCCGCTCATCGAGGAGTCGCCGTTCACGATCAAGGCGGAGTTCAAGACCGCCCAGGCCGTCACCCCGGGGCAGGGGCAGACGGTGCGGGTCTCCGGGATCCGCGTCGGCGACATCTCGAAGGCCGAGCTCGTGGACGGCCGTGCGGTCGTGACGATGGATCTCGACGCGGAGTTCGACGACCTCGTCCGCGAGGACGCCTCCGCGCTCCTGCGCCCGAAGACGGGGCTCAAGGACATGTTCATCGAGCTCAACCCGGGCACGAAGAGCGCGCCGGTCGCGAAGGAGGACTTCACGATCCCGATCGCGGCCACGCTGCCCGACGTCAACCCGGACGAGTTCCTCGCGGCGCTCGACGGCGACACCCGCGACTACCTCAAGCTCCTTCTCGACGGCGCCGGCAAGGGTCTCGACGGGCGCAGCGACGACCTCCGCGAGGTCCTCCGGCGCTTCGAGCCGACCCATCGCGACATCGCCGCGGTGAGCACCGAGGTCGCGAAGCGACGCCGTGAGCTCAGCCGGCTCGTCAACTCCCTGCAGCGGCTCAACACGAAGCTCGCGGAGAGCCCCGAGGACCTCGCCGAGCTCGTCTCGAGCAGCGAGAAGGTCTTCACCGCGCTCGCGGCGGAGCGGGCGAGCGTCCAGGGCACGGTCCGCGAGCTGCCGGGCGCCCTGCGCGAGACGCGCGACGGTCTCGAGAAGGTCGAGGCGATGGCGAAGGTCCTGCGACCGGCCGCCGACAACCTGCGACCGGTCGCCGCCGCCCTCACCCGGGCGAACGAGAGGACGCGCCCGTTCGTGCTCGAGGCTGCCCCGCAGCTGCGCCGCGATATCCGGCCGTTCGTCCGCGAGGCCCGCCCGCTCCTGCGCGAGCTGCGCCCCGTGGCGCGGGACGTCGTGGTGAGCGAGCCGCAGCTCAAACGATCCTTCAAGGTCCTGAATCACCTCTTCAACATGCTCGGGTACAACCCGAACGGCCGTGAGGGCCCGTCGGTCCCCAACCGCGACGAGGGGTACGCATTCGCCCTCGCCTGGCTCGGGCACCAGTCCGTGAACCTGTTCTCCAGCGCGGACGCGAACGGGCCGCTGCGCAACATCACGCTCGCGGGCACGTGCAACGTGCTCGAGGCGACGGTTGCGAGCGCGCCGGCTTCGGAGTTCGTGCTCGGCCTCACCGGCGTCCTCACCGACCCGGCGATCTGCGGCGACACCGGGCAGGCGGCGCGCCGCGCCAAGGTCAAGCGCGAGCTCGCGACATCGGCGAAGCGCGCCGGGCGTGCGACGCGGCTCGCGGAGGAGGGGCGCTAGATGGTCAAGGAGGCCCCCACCGTCGGCCGGCTGCTCACCATGGTGGGCTTCGCGCTCTCCTGCTTCGGGCTGCTCCTCTTCCTGTGGGTGAGCTTCGGTGGCCCGACCCCGCTGCAGCCCAAGGGCTACCGCTTCGAGGTCGCGTTCCCCGAGGCGACGCAGCTCGCGATCGAGGCCGACGTCCGCGTCGCCGGCGTCGCCGTCGGCAAGGTCCGCGAGAAGCGCCGCGACCCCATGGGCAACCGAACGATCGCGGAGATCGAGGTGGAGCCCCGCTACGCACCGGTCGCGTCGGACGCCCGGGCGACCCTCCGTCAGAAGACGCTGCTCGGAGAGACCTACGTCGAGATGACGACGGGCACCCGCGACGCGCCGCCGCTCGCGGAGGGCGCTCTGCTGGAGACCCGTAACGTGCAGGAGACCGTCGAGCTCGACGAGATCCTCGACACCCTCGACCCGTTCACCCGTCAGGCGTTCCGCACGTGGCAGCAGTCGATGGCGACGGCGGTCGACGGCCGCGGGCAGGACCTCAACGGCGCCCTCGGCAACCTCCCGGGCTTCGTCGAGTCCGGCGGGGACCTCCTCGACGTCCTCGAGGAGCAGTCGGGGGCGGTCAAGGCGCTCGTGAAGAACACCGGGGTCGTGTTCGGCGCGCTCACGCAGCGCGAGGACCAGCTACGGCGCCTCGTCACGAACACCGACACGGTCTTCGCGTCGATCGCACGTGAGCAAGAGGCGTTCGCCGAGACCTGGAGGGTCTTCCCGACGTTCCTCGACGAGTCCCGCGCGACGTTCCGCCGCCTCGACACGTTCTCGCGTCGTGCCCAGCCCGTCGTCGCCGATCTCAAGCTCGCGATGGACGACCTCGCGCCGTCGCTCGACGACCTCGGCGACCTCGGGCCCGACCTCCGCGATCTCTTTGCGAACCTCGATCCGTTCGTGACGATCTCGCGCCGCTCGCTGCCCGCGACCTCGGAGATCCTCGACGGCCTGCGGCCGCTCCTCGGCGAGCTGGGCCCGTGGCTGCAGGAGGTCAACCCGATCCTCGACTGGGTCTCCCAGCACCAGTACACGCTCACCGACATGTTCGCCAACCTCGGCGTCGCGACGGCGGCGCGGACCCGCAGCCAGGTGCCGGGAGCCCCGGGTCACTACCTGCGCCAGTTCGGGCCCACCGGCGTCGAGACCGTTTCGATCCACACGAACCGCGTGCCGGGCAACCGCGGCAACGCGTACCTCAACCCACTCGGCGTCGTCGGCCCCACGATCGCCGAGAAGGGCGTCCTGCCGTCGTTCGACTGCAAGCACGTCGGCGGCGAGAAGCCCGCCGGCGGGACCCCGGCGGCCCCGGCGTGCCACGTCCAGCCCGCATTCCCCTACGGCGGGCGCACGACGAAGTTCCCGCAGGTCAACGGGGACGACTACACGAAGTAGCGCCGGCGCGGACCTCGTGCCGGGCCGTGGCTCCCTCAGAGCCCCGCGCGCTCCAGCAGCGCGAGCCAGACCTCGCTGCGGGTGGGGAACGGCGGCACGGCGTGCCAAAGATCCTCGAGAGGGACCGCGGCGACGGTCGCGATCGTCGCCGCGTGGAGGAACTCCTGGACGTCGGGGCCGGTGAACGTCGCCCCGACGAGGACGTGGCGGGTGTCGTCGATGACGAGCCGCGACGTCCCGGTGCTGCCCCGCCCGTGGAACGAGCCGCCCGCGTTCGCCGAGGTGGAGGCGTCGACCGCGCGCGCGTCGATGCCCGCCAGGAGCGCCTGGGCGAGCGTGTGGCCGACGGCGGCGACCTGCGGCTCGGTAAAGGTGACGCGCGGCGGGGGGTCGAGAGAGGGGCGCAGCGCGACGTCCTCGCCGAGGATGACGTCGGCGGCGATCCGCGCCTGGTGCTTGCCGACGTGGGTGAGGAGGGCGCGACCGTTGGCGTCGCCGACGACGTAGAGCCACGGATGACCCGCGACCCGCAGGCGCTCGTCGACCTCGATCGGCCGCCCGGGCTCGGCGCCGAACGGCTCGGCGCCGATGTCGGCCGTGAGGGAGCGCCGGCCGGTGGCCACGAGGATCTCCTCGGCGGTGACGTCGCCGGAGTCGACGCGCACGGTCACGGACCCGCGTCCCCCGGCGGCGTCCTCGGCACGGTCCACCCGCTCGATCGACGCGCCGAGCCGCACGTCGACCCCGGCGGTGCGCAGGGCGCCGAGCACCTCTTCGCTTGCGAACTCCTCCTCCTTGGCGAGCAGGCGGTCGGCGACCTCGAGGAGGGTGACGCGCGTCCCAAGCGAGCGGTACGCCTGGGCGAGCTCGCAGCCGATCGGCCCGCCGCCGACGACGACGAGGGAGTCGGGCGCCCGGTCGGCGGTCGTCGCCTCGTGGTTGGTCCACGGGTCCGCCTCCTCGAGCCCGTCGATCGGGGGCAGCGCGGCGCGCGTGCCGACGGCGACGACGACGGCGTCCCTCGCCGTGATGACGGCGTCGCCCACCCGGACGACGCGCTCGCCGTCCAGCCGGCCGTGGCCGCGCACGAGGGAGATCCCCCGGTCCTCGAGCCACGGCACCATGGTCGCGTCGTCGAGTCCGTGGATGACCTCGTCGCGCCGGGCGAGGGTCGCGGCGACGTCGACCCCGCCGCGGACGGCCTCCGCCGCCCCGGGCACGCGCGCGACCTCCGCGAGGGCGGCGCCGGGCCGCAGGAGCGCCTTCGACGGCATGCAGCCCCAGAAGGAGCACTCGCCCCCGATGAGGTGCTCCTCGACGATGACGACGTCCTTGCCGGCCCCGGCGAGCCGGCCGGCCGCGACCTCGCCCGCGGGCCCTGCACCGAGGACGACGACATCGCAGCTGCGCGTGCTCATGCGGCGTGTTCTTCCCGGCGTCCGCGGGCTCACACCTCCCGCGACCGCGTTCGCGCCGGGATCCGGCGTGGACGCGGGACGCGCGTGAGATGCTCCCGGCCATGCTCCTCCGTCCCGCCGCCTGCGCCGTGGCCGTCGCGTCCGTCCTCGCCCTCGGGGCCTGCTCGGACGACCCGACGATCTCGACGCCGACCGCCGGGACCGGCACGGTGTCGGGTCAGGCCCCGGCGACGCCGGCCACGGTCGATACGCAGCCGACCGCGGCGCGCACGACGCAGTCGACCGGGGTCCGGCTGCAGCGCGTCGGGACGTTCGACCAGCCGCTCTACGTCACCGGTGCGCCGGGCGACACCCGGCGCCTCTACGTCGTCGAGCAGACGGGGCGCATCATGGTCGTGCGTGGCGGCAGGAAGCTGTCACGGCCGTTCCTCGACATCCGGTCCCTCGTCACCTCCGGCGGAGAGCAGGGCCTGCTCTCGGTCGCGTTCCCGCGCGACCATCAGCGAACGGGCCGCTTCTACGTCTACTACACCGATCGTCGCGGGGACCAGAGGGTCGTGGAGTACCGACGCTCGAGCGCCGACCGCGCGAACCGGGGCAGCGCCCGCCTCGTGCTCCGCATGCCCGACGACGAGAGCAACCACAACGGCGGACTCATGAAGTTCGGTCCCGACGGGCTCCTCTACATCGGCACGGGCGACGGGGGCGGCGGTGGCGACCGGCACGGCCGCCGCGGGAACGGGCAGAACCTCGGCAGCCTCCTCGGCAAGATCCTCCGCATCGACCCGCGGCGCACCGGGTCCCGGCGCTACCGCGTCCCGAGCGGCAACCCGTTCGTGTCCCGTCGCGGCGCCCGGACGGAGATCTACAGCTACGGGCTGCGCAACCCGTGGCGCTTCTCGTTCGACCGCTCCACCGGGGCGCTCACGATCGCCGACGTCGGCCAGGGAGAGATCGAGGAGGTCAACTTCCGGCCGAAGAACCGCGGCCGCGGCGCGAACTTCGGCTGGCGCCCGTTCGAGGGCTCGAAGGTGTTCGCGTCCGGCGAGAGCGCGCCCGGACACGTGAAGCCCGTCGTCGAGCACAGCCACGACGACGGCTGGTGCTCGATCACCGGGGGCTACGTCGTGCGTGACCGCAGTGTCCCGTCACTCGCGGGGACCTACGTCTACGGCGACTTCTGCCTCGGGCAGATCTACGGCGCGAAGCTGCGCTCTTCGGGGTCGACGACGCGCCGGGTCCCCGGCCTGCCGAAGGTCGAGAACCTCGCCTCGTTCGGGGAGGACACCCGAGGCCGGGTCTACGTCGTCTCGCTCGGCGGGACCGTGTCGCGGATCACCGCCCGCTGAGCGAGCGGGCCCGAGGGGAGCGCCGCTCCGGTCAGCTGTCGCGCGGCGCGGGCACGGGCGACAGGGCGCCGTGCCGGCGCGAGCGCGCGCGTGCGCGCCAGGGCGTCGTCTCCCGGGCGGCCGGAAGGACGCGCAGAGCGTCGAAGGCCTGCTCGATGTCGCGGGCGAGGTCGATCGCGTCCGGCACGACGATCCGGTCGGCGGTCACGCCGATGTGGAGGCGCCCGCGGTACGAGAGCGCCCCGACGGTGAGGGCGTGCCCCTCGAGGATCGGCACGGAGGGGTAGATCGCCGCGAGCGGGCAGCCGAGCAGCCCGAGGTCGACGGGGGGTCCCGGCACGTTGCTCACGATCGCGGTGAACGACGCCGACCCGGCGGCCGTGCGGGCGATCGCGCGCCGGGCGGGCGCGGGCAGGACGTCGGCGGCGTCGGCGAGCGCCGCCAGGGGACCCGCCTCGCCGTTCGCCTTCGCGGCCCGCGTCTGGCCGCGCACGCGGCGCAGCACCCGCACGCCGTCGTCCTCCCCGACGGGCAGGTCGACCGCGAGGAACGAGATCCAGTTGCCGAGCACGGCCCCGTCGGACGCGGTGTCGCGGACGTTGACGGGCACGAGGACCTTCACCGCGTCCGGG
>JBFIDS010000194.1:0-6633 GCA_041603715.1 Paraconexibacter sp.
CCGGGAGAGGGTGCGACGTCGCGGCGTGCGACCGCCGATCGGCCCTGCACGCTCACACGGCGCCCGCCGAGCGTGCCGGTGACGCGACCGGCAAAGGAGACCTTCACGCGCCCACGCGCGGCGGAGCGCCCGGAGACCGTCAGCGTCGCCGTCCCCCGGTCCGGCAGGTACCCGGTGACGCGGACGCCCGGCACGTACTCGACGCCGCGCAGGCGCGTTCCCGCGCGCGTCGCCTCGGCGAATCCGCGCCGCAGACCGCCGGTGCGCGAGCCGGCACGCACCCCGCTGCCGGCGGCGATGGCGTCGCCGATGAACTGGCGGCGGACGTCGGTGAGCGTGGCGATGAGGGCGTTCGCAGTCCGTGTCGCCTTCGACGCACCGCGGACGCGATCCAGGCGGGTCGGCGGCTTCGGCGTCACCGAGAACGGGTTGTCGATCCGCGGGCAGTCGGCGACCGGTCGGCCGGCGAAGAACTCGGTGACCGCGCGCTCGGCGCACCCGGCCGGCTCGGCCCCGAGCACGGAGTGGCCCGCGAAGGGCACGCCCAGGACGCGCGTCCCGGGGATCTGCGCCGCGATCGCCTGCCCGGACTCGAGCGGGGTGCGGATGTCCGTCGACCCCTCGAGCACGAGCGTGGGCACGGGCGGCAGGGGGCCCAGCGGCGCGGGGGGCGGGGATGCGGTCGGCCAGGCGGCGCAGACGGGAGCCATCTCGCTCGCGAGCGCGGTCCGGGGCCGGAAGGGCGCGAACGCGGAGGCGGGGAGCGTGTCGGTGGCCGCCCGCGCCTGGGCGAGGCGCGTGACGGCGTCCGCCGCCCGGTCCCACGGGAAGATCGACTCCTCGCAGCGGGTCGCGAGGAACAGGGCGTCGTTGTCGGGCAGCGAGACCTGCTGGTTGGAGCTCGCGACGCCCGTGAGCCCCTGCGCGCGGACCGCGAGGCGCGTGAACGGCGTCCGGTCCCCGTCGAGGAACGCCCGCAGCGATCCGGGCAGCTCGGCCCGCAGGGCGGGGTTGAGGTCCCCGCCGAGCAGCGTGAAGAGAAGATCGAGCTCGTCGACGCGGAACCGCACGCGGCTGCCGTCGGGCGCGGTGACGAGGCCGGTGCGCGCGCTGCGTTGCAGCAGCCGGGCGGTGCTCGCGAGCACCGAGCGGATGTTCGCCCGCAGGGACGGGCAGGCATCGCGTGAGCACAGCTCGGTGAGGACGCGCGGGATCGCCTGGAAGGTCGTGCGGCGCAGCGGGTCGGGACCCTCGAGCGGGACGACCGAGTCCAGCACGAGCGCCTCGACGCGCGTCGGGTGCGTGGCGGCGTAGGCGAGCGCGACCTTCGTCCCGTAGGAGACCCCGTAGAGCGTGAGCTTCTCGTACCCGAGCGTCGCCCGGAGCGCCTCGAGGTCGGCGACGGTGTCCACCGTGCGGAAGAACCCCCGGATCGGCCCGAGCTCACCGGCGCAGCCCGCGGCCCGCGCCGGCTCGCTGCCGTCGCGGTCCAGCGATCCGCAGCTCAGCGGCGTCGACCGCCCGGTCCCGCGCTGGTCGAAGGTGACGAAGTCGCGAGCGCCCCGTGCGGGGGAGAGTCCGGTCGCGAACGCCCGCGCGAAGGGCGTCGCGGCCTGGCCGGGCCCGCCCGCGAGGGCGACGACCGCCGACGGGGTGGGGGTGGGCCCGTTCGGCACGCGCCGGACGCTGAGGGCGACCTGGCCGGGGAGCACGCCGCCGTGGTCGAGCGGGACCGTGGCGGTCGCGCACTGGATCTCCGGGTCGTCCGGGCACGGGGTGAAGCCGAGGGCCGCTTGGGCGGGGGCGGGAGCGGCGAGGACGGCGGCGGTGAGACCGAGGGCGGCCGCACCGGCCGCGCCCCGGAGACGGGTGCGCATGCGGGCGACGGTAGCGCACGCCCTGGGTCGCCATGTCGATGGCCGGGTAGGGTGGCGCTCGTGTCGCACCACAGAGAGAACGTCACCGCCATCGGCGCCCCCGCCGCGATCGGCCCGTACAGCCACGCGGTCCGGGCGGGGGGGCTCCTCTTCTGCTCGGGGCAGATCCCGCTCGACCCGGAGACCGGCGAGCTCGTGGGCAGCGATCCGGGCAAGCAGGTCACGCAGTGCCTCGTCAACCTCCAGGCGGTCGCCGCGGCCGCCGGGGCGACGCTCGCCGACGCCGTGCGCGTGACGATCTACCTCACCGACATGGACGCCTTCGGCGCCGTCAACGACGTCTACGCCGGGTTCTTCCCGTCGGACCCGCCGGCCCGCGTCGCGATCGGCGTCGCCGCCCTCCCGAAGGGCGCGCAGGTCGAGGTCGACGCGATCATCGCGCTGCCGGACTGATCCGGCCCGCCTCGTCGCGGATCTCGCCGACGAGCTCCTCGAGGGCGTCCTCGAGGGCGGCGACGCCGAGGAGGTTGCCCTGGGCGTCGACGACGCGGGCGAGGTGCGCCGTCGAGCCCTGCATCACGCCGAGGATCTCCCGGAGGCGGTCGGTCTCCTTGACGGTCGGCATCGCGCGGATCCACGACCGCGCGATCGCGCGGTTGCGGTGGACGTCCTCGAACTCCAGGACGTCCTTGACGTGGAGGTAGCCGATGAGGTCCCCGTCCTCCTCGATCCCGAACCGTGAGTGGCCGGTCCGGGCGGCGACCTCCTCGAGCTCGGCGGGCGTCACCTGGGGCGAGACCGTCACGAACCGCTCGAGAGGGAGCAGGACCGCCCGTGCCGTGCGCTGCTCGAACTCGAGCGCCCCGGTGAGCAGCCGCGTCTCGTCGGCGTCGAGGAGCCCTTCCTTGCGGGACTCCGCGACGAGGCCTGCGACCTCGTCGCGGGTGAAGGCGCTCGTCACCTCGTCGCGCGGCTCGACGCCGACGGCGCGCAGCGTCACGTTCGCGATCCAGTTGAGGACGATGATCGCCGGGCCGAGGCCGCGGACGACGAGGGCGAGCGGCGGCCCGAGGGCGAGGGCGGCCCGGTCGGGCCCGGCGAGGGCGATGTTCTTGGGGACCATCTCGCCGAGGACGACGTGGAGGAAACCGACGATCGTGAGGGCGATCGCGAACCCGACGGGGTGCACGAGGCCGTCGGGCATCCCGAGGTCCTCGAACGGACCCTCGATGAGGTGCGCGATCGCGGGCTCACCGAGGTAGCCGAGCCCGAGCGAGCAGATCGTGATCCCGAGCTGCGCCGCCGCCATCATGAGCGACACGTTCTCCATCGCCCGCAGGGTCGTGCGCGCGCGGCGGCTGCCCTCCTCGGCGAGGAGCTCGATCGACGACCGGCGGGCGCTGATGAGCGCGAACTCCGCGCCGACGAAGAACGCGTTGGCGCCGAGCAGGAACAGCGAGAGCGTGAGGGCGGCACCCGTGCTCATCGGTCGTCGTCCTCGTCGCGGTTGCCGTTGCCGTTGCCGTCCTCGTCCTCGGGGGCGGGCTCGAACTCGAGCCGCACGCGGTCGAGCCGCAGGCCGTCGAGGCGCAGGACCGTGAGGCGGGCGCGCAGCGGACGACGCTCGTCGTCGGCGGCCATCACCTCGACGACGTCACCGACCTCGGGCATCCGCTCGAGCTCGAAGGCGACGAGCCCGGCGAGCGTCTCGTACTCCTCGTCCTCGGGGAGGAAGACGCCGGTCACGTCCGCGACCTCGTCCGGCCGCAGGAGCCCGGAGAGCGACCAGCGACCATCGGACTCCTGGCGGGCCGAGTCGTCCTGCGGGTCGTACTCGTCGCGGACGTCGCCGACGATCTCCTCGATGAGGTCCTCGAGGGTGACGATCCCGTCGACGTTGCCCCACTCGTCGACGACGACGCCCATCTGCAGGCCGCCCTCGCGGAGCACCGCGAGCAGCGGGTCGAGCTCGATCGTGTCGGGCACGAGGACCGGCTGGACCATGATCTCGCGGACGGGGGTCTCGCCGCGCTTCTCGTGGGGGACGGCCATCACGTGCTTGACGTGGATGATCCCCGCGACCTCGCCGCGATCGCCGGCGAGGACGGGGAACCGCGAGCGGCCGGTCTCGCGGGCGAGGCGGAAGACGTCGAGCACCGGGTCGAGGACCCCGAGCGTGTGCATCTGGCTGCGCGGCGTCATGACGTCGCTCGCGCGCCGGTCCCCGAAGGCGATCGACCGCTCGAGCAGCTCGGCGGTGTCGTCGGTGAGCGTCCCGTGCTCCGCCGAGCGGCGCACCAGCGACGAGAGCTCCTCCGGCGAGCGGGCCGACGCGAGCTCCTCCTGGGGCTCGATCCCGATGCGCAGCAGGATGCGGTTCGCCGTGCCGTTGGTGAAGCGGATGATCGGGCCCGCCGCCGTCGTGAAGCCGCGCTGAAAGCGCTGGACGGCGCGAGCCGTCTCGAGGGGTCGGGCGATCGCGAGGTTCTTCGGGACGAGCTCGCCGAACACCATGGTCACGCCGGTGGCGAGGACGAGCGCGATGACGAGGGAGATGCCGGTGCCGGCGCTGCCGGTGATCCCGATCTCCCCGAGCGGGCCGTCGATGAGGTCGGCGACCGCGGGCTCGGCGAGGAACCCGATGAGGAGGTTCGTGAGGGTGATCCCGACCTGGGCGGCCGACAGCTGGGTGGAGAGGGTGCGAAGCGCGGCGATGACGCCGCGCGCCTTCGCATCGCCCTCCTCGACGCGGCGCTCGACCGAGGGCCGGTCGACGGTGACGAACGCGAACTCGGCGGCGACGAACGCGCCGCACGCCGCGACGAGTCCGAGGGAGATGAGGATGAGGATGATCTCGATCATCGCGCGCCCCTCCTCCCATCCAGCGGAAGGGCGCGCCCGGGACTACAGCTCGGGTCGTCGCTCATCGCATCTCGTGTTGGCGGCAGCCATGGCGGAAGGGTAGCGATCGCGCTGTCGGCGTCGCCCCGGGGGCCCGACGATCGCCGGGGACGGCACGGTCAGCGCAGCGCGGCGCGGCGGATCTTGCCGCTCGCCGTGCGGGGGAGATCGTCGGCGAAGTCGACGATCCGGGGGTACTTGTACGGGGCCGTCTGGTCCTTGACGTGATCCTGCAGCTCGCGCGCGAGGCGGTCGGACGGCTCGTGCCCGTCGCGCAGCACTACGACGGCGCGCACGACGCTGCCGCGTTCCTCGTCCGGGGCGGCGACGACGGCCGCCTCGGCGACGGCGTCGTGCCCGACGAGGGCGCTCTCCACCTCGAAGGGGCCGATGCGGTACCCCGAGCTGATGATGACGTCGTCGGTGCGGCCCTCGAAGAACAGGTAGCCGTCCTCGTCCTGCACGACGCGATCGCCGGTGCGCCACGGCTCGCCGCTGAGCGCGGCGTCCTCGTCGGGGAAGGAGCCGTCGTCGGCGAGGTAGCCGAGGAAGAACGTCGGGACGCTCGCGGGGTCGGCGACGAGCTCGCCGTCCTCGATCCGCAGCCCGACCCCGGGGAGGGGTCGTCCCATGGAGCCGGGCCGGACCTCGTCGGCCGCGCGGTCGCCGCCGGGGACGCCGGTCGTCTGCCCGGTCTCGGTCTGCCCGTATCCGTCGCGGATCGTGAGGCCCGTGCCGTCGCGCCAGGTGTGGAGGACCTCGGGGTTGAGGGCCTCGCCGGCGGCGACGAGCTCACGTAGGCGCGGGAAGGGGCGCAGCGTCGTGCGCTTCGCGATGACGCGGTACTCGGTCGGCGCCATGCACAGGACGTCGACCGCTTCGCGCTCGAGGATGTCGAGGCGCTCGACGGGCTCGAAGCGCGCGTCGTGCAGGAGGGCGCAGGCCGCACGCATCCACGGTGCGATGAAGACGTTGCGGGCGCTCTTGGACCATCCCGACGCGGCCGTGCACCACACGAGGTCCCCAGGGCGGGCGGCGAGCCAGTGCTCGGCCTGCGTCGCCTGCCCCGAGAGGTAGCGCTGGGCGTGCAGCACGGCCTTCGGCTCCCCGGATGTCCCGGAGGTGAACGTGATGAGGCACGGGTCCTGCGGGGCCAGCTCGACGGCCTCGACGGGTTCGGCCTCGTAGACCGCGGGGTCGGGCACCGTGACGACGACGGGCGCGTCGGTCGTGGCAGGGGAGGGAAGCGAGAGCGCCGCGTCGAGCGCGGTGCGGTTGCGCTCGTCGCAGACGACCACGGTCGGGCGCGCGACGTCGAGGCGCATCCGCAGGTCCTTCGGGCGCAGCTGCTCGGTGCAGGGGAGGACGACGGCGCCGATGCGGAAGCAGGCGACCATCGTCTCCACCCACTCCGGGCGGTTCCCGATGAGCGTGAGAACGACGTCTCCGCGCCCGGCGCCCGAGGCGAGGAGCGTGCCGGCGAGCCGCGCGGAGCGGTCGGCGACCTCGCCGAAGGTGTGCTCCCGGCGCGAGCCGTCGCGCGCGAGCTCGAGCAGCGCGCGCTGGGCGGCCGGCGCGGCGTCGACGACGTCCCGGGCGAAATTCATGGGCGTCGGACACTAGTCCTCGCGATCGCCGGTGGTCGGGCCGACGGCGGGTGTGCCGTTGCAGGTGCACGTAACCACGCGCGCGATGATGCGAGGCGAGGTCGGAAGGAGCACTGTGAGGCATCCCCACTCCTTCCAGGAGGTGTCCCACATGATCCTGCGAAGCCTCTCGCTCTCGCTCGTCACCCTCGCCGTGCTCCCTGCTGCGTCCGGACTCGCGGCGACCACCCACACCGTGCAGCCCGGCG
>JBFIDS010000195.1:0-6632 GCA_041603715.1 Paraconexibacter sp.
CCCGCCGGCGAGCGTGAGGGTCACGCCGACGACGGAGACGACGGCTCGCCAGCCCGGGCGCGAGCCGAGCCGGCCGGGGGCGGCGACCCCGCATTCGAGGCACCAGTCCTGCTCCGCGGCCATTCCCGCACCGCACGTGTCGCAAGCCCGCGGTTGGGGCTCGGGGGCGACGGGCGCGGCGCCCTCGGGCCGGGGCGCCTCGGGCGCACCACCGTCGGGGGCGGGCGACGCCGTGATCTCGGGCTCTGCGAGCAGCGGCTTCACCCCCCAAGGGTCGCATATCGGCGCGCGGACGCGCAAAGGGCAGGGGTCAGCCGACGCGCTCGAGGCGCCGGGGCGCCCCCGCGAGCTCGCTGCCGTCGACCTGCTCGACGACGCGCTCGACCTCATCCCCCGGGACCCGGAGGATCGTGAACTTCTCGAGCACGCGGACATCGCGCACGGCCTCGCCGTCGAGCCCGGTCGTGCCGGTGACGTGACGCACGATGTCGCGGACCTCGACCCCGTCGCTCGCGCCCACGCCGAGCAGCAGGGTGACCGCCGGAGCGGCGTCGTCCCTCGAGAGGCGCGGCTTGCTGTGGCGGCGGGGCTTCTCCTCCAGGACGGCCGGAGCCGCCTTCACGCCGGGCTCCCACTGGCCGATCTTCGTCTTGATGTGCGCCTCGATCGCCTCGAGCTCCCGGGCCTGGCGGGGCTCGACGAACGTGATGGCCCGCCCGCTGCGCCCGACGCGGCCGGTGCGGCCGATGCGGTGCACGTACACGTCCGGCGACACCGGGACGTCGAAGTTGACGACGTGCGTCACGGTCGAGATGTCGAGGCCGCGCGCGGCGACGTCGGTCGCGACGAGGATCGGGACGCGACCCCCCTTGAAGCCGAGCATGACCCCATCGCGCGCGCCCTGGCTCATGTCGCCGTGGAGCGCCTTGACGTTGAGCCCCTTGTCGCGGAGCGTCCGGTTGAGCTGGTCGCAGCGGATCTTCGTGCGCACGAAGACGATCGCCTGGTCGGGCCGCTCGGCCTCGAGCAGCTCGACGAGCTTCGCGGGCTTGTCCGGCGCCTTCACGTCGACCTGGAACTGCTCGACCGAGTCGACGGTGAGCGTCGCCGCCTTCACCTTCACGTGCACCGGGTCGTAGAGGTAGTTGTCGGCGAGCGCGCGGATCGGCGGCGGCATCGTCGCGCTGAACAGGGCGGTCTGCCGGCTGTTGGGCGTCAGCGACAGGATCTTCGCGACGTCCTCGAGGAATCCGAGGTCGAGCATCTCGTCGGCCTCGTCGAGGACGACGAAGCGGCAGTCGTGCAGGACGAGCGAGTGACGGGAGATGAGGTCGAGGACGCGGCCCACGGTGCCGACGACGACGTGGCCGCCGCTCTTGAGCTGGGCCTGCTGCGTGCGGATCGGCGCGCCGCCGAACACCGCGACGACGTCGACGCCCTTCGGCTGGCCGTAGCCGCGCAGCGCCTGGGTCACCTGGATGCACAGCTCGCGGGTCGGGGTGAGGACGAGCGCCTGCACCTCCCGCAGGTCCGGGTCCACGTACTCGACGATCGGCAGGCCGAACGCCGCGGTCTTGCCGGATCCGGTCTGCGCCTGACCGATGACGTCGCGCCCCTCGAGCATCGCGGGGATCGCCTGCTCCTGGATCGGAGAGGGCTGCTCGTAGCCGACGTCCTGCAGTGCTTTCAGCGTTGCCTCGGAGAGCCCGAGGTCGGCGAATGTCGTCATGTATCAAGGAGAGTAGACGGCGCGGTACCGCGAGCGGGGCCCGCCCGGGCGCGCGAGGGCGCTCCCCCGACCCGAAGGACTGCGAACCGCGGTCCGTGGATAGGGTGAAGGGCATGAGCGTGACTGTTGTCGGATCCATCGCCTTCGACGCCGTGAAGACCCCGTTCGGGGAACGCGAGCGCATGCTCGGGGGTGCCGCGACGCACTTCGCTCTCGCGGCGTCGTTCTTCGACGAGGTGCGCGCGGTGGGCCCCGTTGGCGAGGACTTCGGCGAGGAGGAGTTCGCGGTCCTGCGCACGCGCGGCACGAACACCGACGACGTCGAACAGGTGCCCGGGGGCAAGACGTTCTTCTGGAAGGGCGAGTACGGCTGGGACCTCAACAGCCGCGAGACCCTCGACACGCAGCTCAACGTCTTCGAGACGTTCGACCCGAAGCTCTCGCCGGCCTCCCAGGAGAGCGAGATCCTCTTCCTCGCGAACATCGTCCCGGCCCTCCAGGCCCAGGTGCGCGAGCAGTGCACGGGCGCGAAGTGGGTGGCGCTCGACTCGATGAACCTGTGGATCGACATCGCGCGCGACGACCTCGTGAACGTCATCGGGATGGTCGACTGCGTCATCCTCAACGACGCCGAGGTCCGGCAGCTCACGGAGAAGCCCAACCTCGTGAGCGGTGCGCGCGAGCTGCTGTCCTGGGGCCCGACGTCGGTCATCGCCAAGCAGGGCGAGTACGGCGCGGTGCTCGTCACCGCCGACGGCTTCTTCTCGCTGCCCGCCTACCCGCTGGAGACCGTCGTCGACCCGACCGGGGCGGGCGACACGTTCGCCGGCGGCTTCGTCGGCTATGTCGCTGCGCACCGCAACCGGCCGATCGACCACGCGCTCCTCACCCGCGCGATGGCCTACGGGACCGCGCTCGCCTCCTACAACGTCGAGGAGTTCGGGACCGACCGCGTCGCGCGGCTCACCGCCGACGAGATCACCGAGCGGGTCGCGACGCTGCAGGAGATCACGACGTTCGACGGTTCGCCCGTCGCCCTGCGCGACTGAGGCGGGGCGGCCCGCCGGGGCCGCACGCCGCTTTGCGGTGCGTCGAGCGCATCCGCGCCATAGCTGACCTCCGGGTGAACCACCCTGGCCCCTCCCGCGCCTCGCACTGCGGTGGTGACGTCATCGAGGGGCATCCCGCCCCGTGACCTTGGAGGGTCAGCATGCATATCGAGGAGATGGCCGATCAGGCCGCCCCCCTCAACGTCCGTGAGCACGACGGACTCGACCGTGCCCAGTTCCTGCGTCGTGCCGGAGGCGGCATCGCGCTCGTCGCGGGCGGCTCGGTGCTCGCGTCCGTGACGCCGGCGTTCGCGCAGTCCGCCCCGTCCCCGAACAGCGATCTCGACATCCTGCAGACGGCGTTCCTCGCGGAGAGCCTCGCGGTCACCGTCTACGGTGCCGCTCTCAACCTGAAGTACTCGAAGTCGAACAGCTCGCGCGGGATCAGGAAGGGCCAGCGCTTCTTCACGGGTGCCAACCGGACCTACCTGCAGGCGGCGCGGCAGAACGAGATCGATCACCGCAACTTCCTCCGCGACGCCCTCGGCGCCAACGCGCCGAAGGCGGACGCCTCGAAGTACCGGATCCCGAAGAGCGCGACGAGCTCGCCCGCGGGCACCCTCAAGTTCGCGCTCACGCTCGAGACCGCGTTCGTGTCGACCTACCTCGGCGCGGTCCCGGTGCTCAGCTCGAACGACCTCAAGCTCGTGGCGGCGAAGGTCGCCGCCAACGAGGCCTCCCACCAGGGGTTCTTCTCGTTCGCCAGCGGCCAGGGCAAGACGAAGGGCAACGGCGGGCGCGGCGTCACCAAGTCACTGCCCGACGACATCACGCTCGCGCAGGCCACGAAGGCCCTCGGGCCGATCCTCGGCCTCTAGGTGCTCGGCGTGGACGCACGACGCACCCTGCCCCTCGGCCTCGCCGCGCTCGTCGCGGCGGGAGGGCTGGCGGGCGCGGCGCTGAGTGCGTCCGCGCTCGCCGAGGCCCCGGCCGCGCAGGTCGCGGCCCCGGTCGCGCACGCGGCGGCGACGAAGACCGTCGCGCTGCGCGGCATCGCCTTCTCCCCCAAGAAGCTCACGGTGAGGCGCGGCGATCGCGTGCGCTTCGTCTGGGACGACAACGGGGTGCGGCACAACGTCGTCGCCCAGGGCTCGAAGAAGCTCCGCTTCAAGAGCGGCTCGCGCACGACCACGCGCACACCGCAGCTCACGAAGGGCCGGCGGACGACGCTCGCCCTGCGCAAGCGCGGGACCTACCGCTACATCTGCACGATCCACCCCGCGCAGATGAAGGGGTCCATCGTCGTGAGGTAGGCCGGCCCGGCGGCTCAGCGCGCGCGGATCCGCAGCCCGAGGCGCAACGTGCGCTTGCTGCGGGTCCCGGCCTCGTCGGAGACCGCGATCGTCACGGTCAGCCGCGCGGAGCGGGCGGCGCGGATCGCCCGGCGCTGGCCGTGGGTGAGACGGACGGCGACGAGGCGCATGCGCCCGGCGTCGAGCGAGAACGTCGCGCGGCGCAGCGAGAACCGCTTGGCCTTCTTGCCGCTCTTCGTGCGGCGGTCGATCTTCGCGCTCACCCCGGCGTCGCAGTTCGCACGCGGGCAGGCGAGCACGAGGAGGGGCACGACGGCGTCGTTGGCGACGGTGAGCGTCCCGCGCCCCTTGCGGATGGACCGCTCGACGTAGGCGACACCGGGGGTGAGCGCCGGGGACGCGAGGCGGAAGACCTTGCGGTCGCTGATCCGTCGCGCCTCGGCGAGCATCTCCGCGCCGGTCGGCGGGTCGGGCTCGGTCGTCGGCGGCGGCACGACCGCGGGGGGCGGCGGCGCCGTGACCGTCACCGTCGGCCCCGGGACGGTCTGCGTCACGGTGGGGCCCGGCACCGTCTCCGTCACCGTCGGCCCCGTCACGGTCTCGGTCTGCGTCACCGTCACGGTCTCGGTCACCGTCGCCGGCGGGTCCTCCGCGACGAGCACCATCTCGGGCGCGTCCGGCTGCCCGCCCCCCGTGAGGGCCGGGCCGGCGGAGACGAGGAAGCCGCCGAGCAGGGCGACGGACATGACGAGGGCGAACGGGGACCGCATCGCAGCCATGATGGCGCAGAGCGGAAGTCCGGACGCCACCCGCCGGCGCGGCGTGTCCCCCCAACGGGGTACGGCCCCGGTGAGCGGCCGCCGACAGGCCCTCCCGGGAGGGCCTCCGGTCAGGCGGCGAGCAGCGTGATGATGTGCTTCGAGGCCTTCTTCGCCGACAGCTCGCCCTCGGCGATCCGCGGCAGGAAGCCGGTGAGCAGGCCGCCGAACGCCGCCGTGAGCGCCTTGGCGGGGACGTCCTTGCGGATGTCGCCCGCCCGCTGCGCCTTGCGGATGATCGCCTCGAAGGGCACGCGGATGTCCTGGCGCTCCTGGTCGGTGCTCGGACCGAGCGTCGGCGCGAAGCGGTAGACGCGATACCGGTCGCCCACCTCGAGCACCGTGGCGGCGATGCGCTCCAGCGCGGCGACGGGCGCAAGAGACGTGTCGGCCGCGATCTCGTCGACCCGCTCCTGGACGTCGCGGTACGCGCGGACGCGCACGGCGTGGATGAGGTCGTCGCGGCTCGCGAAATGACGGTGGACCGTCGCGCGGTGGAGCTGGCAGGAGGTCGCCACGTCCTGGACGGAGGCGGAGGGATCCTGGGCGAGCACCTTGCTCGCCGCCTCGACGATGGCCTCCGCGTTGCGGACGGCGTCGGCGCGGCGAATCCGCGTTGCTGTTTCGGACATAAATGCTGGCCTCGGAACCTGGTCGATCGGCAGGGTCACAAAAACTACACCGCTGCACGTCCAGTGCGCCATACCTGAATCGAGGGATTGGGCCCTCCACCATTCGGCCAACGTCCGGCACGGGACGCAGTTCATGCGCTCGGTTCTCCGATGCAGTCACCACGCCCCAAGGACGGGGACGACGAACCGCCAAGGAGGGCACGCCCGTGCCGACGACGTCTCACGTCGCGAGGATCGCGATGCTCATCGCTGCGACCTTCGCCGGCCTCGCCATGTCGAGCGGGGCGGCCACGGCCGCCACCGCGCCGGACCCCCTCGCGGCCGACGTGTGGGCCCTCGACGGCGACGGCCCCATGGGGGTCGCGAGCGCCTGGGACCAGACGGTCGGCGGAGAGGTGGTCGTGGCGGTCCTCGACACCGGTGTCGACCTCGACCATCCCGATCTCGTCGACAACCTCTGGCACAACCCGCGCGAGGTCCACAACGGGCGCGACGATGACGGCAACGGCTACGTGGACGACATCCGGGGTGTCAACATCGTCGCGCGCAACGGCAACCCGGACGACGACAACGGCCACGGCACGCACGTCGCCGGAATCCTCGGCGCGCGCGGCGGCAACGGCATCGGCACGGCGGGCGTCGCGTGGCGGGTGCGGATCATGGCGGTCAAGGTCCTCGACTCCCGTGCGGGCGGGGACACGGCGGGTGTCGCCGCCGGCATCGACTACGCCGTTGCCAACGGCGCGCGGATCCTCAACCTGAGCCTCGCGGCGGCGGCACCGAGCTCCGTCCTCGAAGAGGCCATCGCCCGCGCCGAGGCCGCGGGCGTCCTCGTCGTCGCCGCGGCGGGCAACGCCGGGGTCGACCTCGGGCTGCGTCCCGCGTGGCCGGCGGTCCTCGGGCACTCGAACATCCTCGCCGTGACCGCGAGCACGTCCTCCGGGATCCTCTCGTCGATCGCGAGCTTCGGGTCCGCCGTCGACCTCACCGCGCCCGGCGAGTCCATCCTCGCGACGGCACGCGGCGGTGGGTACGAGTGGCGGACCGGCACCTCCATGGCGGCCCCGATGGCCGCCGGCGCCGCCGCGCTC
>JBFIDS010000196.1:0-6622 GCA_041603715.1 Paraconexibacter sp.
CGGCGCCCGCTCCCGAGCCACCCCCGGCCCCGGAGCCGGAGGCGCCGGCACCCGCGCCGGCTGCCGGCGGGCCCGCCGCCGCTCCCCCGGGCTGACGAGCCGCCGACCGCGCACCGCTTCACGGTGCTACCTTCCTCAGTGATGGCAAAGGAAGAGAAAGTCGAGTTCGAGGGTGAGGTCGTCGAGGCTCTGCCGAACGCGATGTTCCGCGTGAAGCTCGACAACGATCACGAGGTCCTCGGACACGTCGCCGGCAAGATGCGCCGGTTCCGGATCCGCATCCTCCCGGGCGACCGCGTCCGCTGCGAGCTGAGCCCGTACGACCTCAGCCGCGCGCGCATCGTCTACCGCCACCGCTGAGCGCCCCGCAGGGACGGGGGTCGCGCGTGGGTGAGCGTGACCTCATCGCCGCGATCCGGGCCCGCCTGGAGCCCCGCGCCGACCGCATCATCCGCTGGGTCGGTGACGACGCCGCGATCGTCCGCTCCCGTCCGCTGCAGGTCGTGAGCGTCGACCAGATGGTCGACGGCGTCCACTTCCGGCTCGGGCACCCCGATGTCACGCCCGCCGACATCGGGCACCGGGCACTCGCCGCCGCGCTCAGCGACCTCGCGGCGATGGCCGCCGATCCCGGCGAGGCCTACGTCGCCCTCGGCCTGCCGCCCTCCCTCCCCGCCGCGGACGTGCTCGCGCTCGTCGACGCGATGGAGACGCTCGCGGCCCGGACGGGGGTGACGATCGCCGGTGGGGACGTGACCGCGGCGGCGGTCCTCACGGTGGGGATCACGGCCGTCGGCTGGGCCGACGAGGAGGCGGACCTCGTCCGCCGCGACGGCGCCCGGCCCGGCGACCGCGTCGGCGTCACCGGACCGCTCGGCGCGTCGGGTGCCGGCCTCGCGCTGCTCTCCGACGACGTGGCGCCGGGAACGGTCCCGCCCGAGGTGCGCCGCGCGCTGCTCCGCGCCCACCTGCGTCCCGAGCCGCGCTTCGCCGCCGCCCGGGCCCTGCGCGACTGCGGGGCGGGAGCGCTCATCGACCTCTCCGACGGCGTCGCGACCGACGCCGGTCACGTCGCCCGCGAGAGCGGGGTGCGGATCGAGATCGACCTGGACGCCCTCCCCCTCGCCGACGGCCTCACCACGGTGGCCCGCGCGACCGGTGTCGTCCCGGCCGTGCTGGCGGCGACCGGCGGGGAGGACTACGAGCTGCTCGCCTCCGTTCCCCGCGCCGGCGTCGAGGCGGCCGGCGAGCACGTGCACTGGATCGGGCGGGTGCTGCCCGCCGGACCCGACGGGCCCGGGGTCAGCTTCCTCGCAGCAGACGGATCGACCCGTTCACTCGCGGGATACGACCATCCCGTCGGGTGACCGGCGGCAGCACGACGGGGTCGACGCGCGGGTCCGAGCGGCGCAGGAGCGCCTGGGCGACCGCCTCGGGGTCGATGACGTAGGCGTCACGGTCGACGCGGGATTTCAGCTCCCTCATGCGCAAGTTCTTCTCCGATGTCACGGTCTGGGCGTCAGGGTCGGGGGACAGTGGACCGCCTCCCGCGGCCCCGGATCCCGCGATGCGTCCCCATCGCGACCCGGCAGCAGCGCTGCGCGTTCGAGATGCTCATCGGCGCACATGGCACCGCCGCTCAAGGGATCTCGACGAAGGTTGGACCCCCATCTCACGAGTCGGTCGGACGCACGTCCAGCGGCTCGCTCGCCACGAGATCGGCGAACACGACGATCCGCTCCTCGGCGCTGAACAGCGGATGGCAGGCGCTGAGGACGAGCTGGTCGCGAGACGTCTGCCGCAGGACGGAGACGTCCGTGGGCGGGACGATCCGCGACGTGCGGACGCGATACGTGATCGTCGCGTAGGGCATCTCGACGACGATCTCGTCGCCCGGGTCGAGATCGTCGATGTCGCGAAACGGCGCTCCGAACGTCGTCCGATGGCCGGCGATCGCGGTCGTCCCGGCCGCCCCTGGGAACACGGTCTCGTCGTAGATGCCCGGCCCCTTGCGCAGGTCCCCCGACCGTGTCCCGGCGACGATGACGCGCTCGACGCCGATCGTCGGCATCCGGATGCGCCCGACCGCGCTCCCCGCGTCCGACCGCTGGCGGAGTGACCGCGCGAGATACGCCGTGCGCGTCGAGGGCCCCTCGAGCCGTGCGAGGCCGTCGAGCTCAGCCCGGGTCGGCCCGCTGCGGCGCAGGTCCGACAGATCGCTGCTGAGCCCGCTCTGCGCCCGCCAGCTCGTGAACGCGGTGAGCGGCTCCTGCCAGACGACCGTGAGCACGGCGTCGACGAGGACCAGCGCCCCCGCGACGATGAGCACCGTGCTGAGCTGACGCAGCCGGCGACGCCGAGGCGTGTCCCCTTCGAGCTTCGCGCTCACCGCTTCAGCGCGGAGTCCACGCCGCCCAGTGCGCCCGGGCCGGCATAGGTGACGGGTCCTCGGACGGTGACGTCGGGGCGGCCGTCGAGCTCGTCGCGCCGGCGCGCGAGCCCGTGCAGCGCGGTCGCGGTGGCGCACCCCGCGAGCAGGGCGAGCGCGAGGGCTCCGAGGACGCTCACGTGCCCGCCCGCGACGGCGAGCACCGCCGCCCACGCCGCGTCGCCGAGGTCGTACCCGAGGCTCGAGGCCACCGAGCGGGCCGCGAGGAGCGGCAGCACGAGCCCGAGCAGGACGGCAGCGATCCCGGCGACGCGCGGGACGCGGCCCGCCGCCGCGATGACGCCGAGCGACAGGAGCAGCCCGGGAATGAGGAGCGCCGCCGCGTGCGGGTTCGTCACCCACACGGCGAGCACGGCGAGGCACCCCACGAGGAGGAGCGCGATACCGGCGCCATCGCTCGCAGGACGCCCGCGGACCCCGACCGCGCGGAGCGCCGGGATCCGCGCGAGCCACGTGAGCGCGAAGACGAGCGCGAGCACCCCCACCGCGATCGGCGCGCTCCCGTCGAACGGGATCGCTCCCGGCGGGCTCGGGGCGGCCGGCGCGGCCTCGAAGAGCCCGACGAGCCGCAGGAACACCGCGAGGCCGGCGACGACCGCGAACGGAACGGCGCACGAGAGGGCCCATACGATCCAGGGCCCCACCGCCTCCCTGCGCCGCCGGGCACGGGCGAGCCCGTCGACGGCGAGCAGCAGGATCGGCAGCACGAGCGCGGCGACGAGCAGCCTCACCGCCCACTCGGGCAGGAGCTTGCGGTTCGTGAGGATCACCGAGTCGACGGAGTCCCTGATCGTGGGGCCGTTGTCGAGCGCGGTGAGCGCGCGCAGCACGCCGCGGCCGAACCGCTCCAGGCGACCGGGCACGATCGGGGTCGCTGCGTCCGGCCCCTCCTCGCCGCTCACGGACACCTTCACGGCCGGCAGGCCGCGCTCGAGGAGCACGCCCTGCTCGCCCGTCGCGAACGGGATCGCGAGGCGGGCCCACTGGGCGGGGGCCCGGGGCCCGCCCGGATTCGTCGCGATCTCGTCCCGCAAGGCGGCGGTGACCGTCCGGCGCAGCTGGATGGGGGCCTGCCCGCGCCCGTTCGAGAACCCGGTCACGAACGGCTTGCGGACCTCCGCCCCCGCGAGGTCGCCGAGCACGACGATCGCCGCGATCTCGTCGTCGAGCAGCTCGGCCGCGTGCACCGCGCCGGCCGCACCGCCGCTCCCCCCGCTCGTGGAGACGAAGGTGATCGTGCGCCGGAACCGTCCTTCGGAGGCGACCCGGGCGAGCTCCAGCATCGCCGCCGTCCCCGACAGCTCCGCCTTCGACCCGGGTGAGGCCGCGTCCCGGTGGGCGAGGACGACGAGCCCGGGACCGGGGGCCCCGACCCGCGTGCCGAGGACCGTGGTGATCGTCTGCGTGCCGTCGATCGTGCGCGAGGTCGTCGTCTCCGTCCGCGGGCCGTCGCCGCCGAGCGCCCGGAACTCCTCGGCGATCCGCGCCGCGAGCGCGTCGTCCCCGCCCTCGGCCGGGAGACGGCGGGGGTGCGTGGCGGCGAGCCGCTCGAGGAGCAGCTCGGCGCCCTCCCCGTCGAAGGCGTCGGCGGCGAGCGTCGTTCCGATCGGCCGGGGACGGTTCTCGAGCGAGAACGCGGCGACGAGCACGGCGAGCAGGAGCGGGACGACCGCGAGACGGACGATGCGCGGATCGAGCACGACCCGGACTATTCCCGATCCGCGTCGTTCGCGGGCCGCGAGTGCCCGCCCCCGCGCGAGCCGGTCGTGCCGGGCCCCTACGATGGGTCGATGGCAGAGCGCGCTCCGCGCATCCTCCTCGCCGACGACGAGCAGTCGATCCAGACCCTCCTCTCGTTCCCGCTGCGCAAGGACGGCTACGACGTCGTGTCCGCCCGCGACGGAGAGGAGGCCCTGCAGCGCTTCGACGAGCAGGACTTCGACCTCGTCGTGCTCGACGTGATGATGCCGCGGCTCGACGGCCTCGAGGTCTGCCGGCGGCTGCGGGCCCGCAGCGCCGTGCCGATCATCATGCTCACCGCGAAGTCGGAGGAGATCGACAAGGTCCTCGGTCTCGAGCTGGGCGCCGACGACTACATCACCAAGCCGTTCTCCCTACGGGAGTTCCGCTCCCGCGTGAAGGCGTCGCTGCGACGCGCGGGCATGGCCCGCGCCGAGCACGCGGGCGACGCCGGCGAGGCGATGGAGGCGCCGATCGTCGTCCACGAGCTCGTGCTCGACCCGGCGCGGCGCCGGGTGACGGTCCGCGGGGAGGAGGTCCAGGTCACCTTCGTGGAGTTCGAGATCCTCGCCGCCCTCGCGGGCAGCCGGGGGCGCGTGTTCACGCGCGACATGCTGCTCGTGCGGATGTGGGGGGACAGCGCGTACCGCGACCCCCGGACCGTGGACGTCCACATCCGTCACCTGCGGGAGAAGATCGAGCGCGACCCCAAGGAGCCCGAGTACCTCTTCACCGTGCGCGGCGTCGGCTACCGCTTCCGCGACACCGGCGGCGCCGCGCCTCCCGCGTGACATGACGTCGATCCGCGCGCGGCTGGCCGCGATCTTCGGGACGATCGCGCTCGGCGCGTTCGTCGTCGTCTACGTCGCCGTCGTGCCCGGCCTCGAGTCGAGCCTCGTCGACGAGCGACTCGGGGGTCTCTCGCGCAGCGCGCAGCAGGCGATCGGACCGATCGAGCGGTCGCTCACCGCCGAGGATGACGCAGCGACGCTGGATCGCGCCGTCAACGCCGCGGCGGACACGGCGAGCGCCCGCGTGACCCTGTTCGGGGTGAGCCGCGGGACGCTCGGCGTCCAGACCTTCCGGCGGGCGGACTCGGCCGCGGCGAGCCGGGGGGGCGCCGAGGTCGACGACCGGCTCGCGGCGGATGCCGTGCGCTCCGGCGACACGCAGACCGGGACGACGTCGACCCCCGAGGGGCGCGCGGGGCAGGTCGCCCTGCCGCTCTTCTTCCTCGATCCCGACGGCCGGCGGACGGTCGGCTCGGTCGCCCTCTTCACGACGCCGATCACCGATCTCGACGGGCAGGTCTCGCTCGTGCGACGGCGCGTCGTCCTCGCCGCGCTCGCGGCGCTCCTGCTCGCGGTGCTCGCCGGCTCGATCACCGCCGAGCAGCTCAGCCGGCGGGTCCGGCGCCTCGAGGTCGTCGCCCAGGACGTCGCCAGCGGGCACCTCGACGCGCGCTTCCCCGTCGACGACCCGGACGAGCTCGGGCGCCTCGCCCAGACGCTCGAGGCGATGCGGCGCCAGCTCGCCGAGCTCGACACCGCGCGCAAGCGGTTCATCGCGACCGCCTCCCACGAGCTGCGCACGCCGCTGTTCTCGCTCGGAGGCTTCGTCGAGCTCCTCCGCGACGAGGACCTCGACGACGAGACGCGAGCGGAGTTCCTCGACCAGATCACCGCGCAGGTGCAGCGGCTCGGCAAACTCGCGACCGATCTCCTCGATCTCTCGAAGCTCGAGGCGGGATCGCTCGAGCTGCGCCTGGAGCGGACGGATCTCACGTCGCTCGTCGAGGTCGTCGCGGCGGAGTTCAAGCCCGCGCTACTCGCGCACGACGCCCGGCTCGAGCTGCGCCGCCCGCGCGAGCGGGTGGAGACGCTGTGCGACCCCGAGCGCGTCGCCCAGGTGCTCCGTATCCTCATCGACAACGCCCTGACCCACACTCCGCAGGGCACGGACGTCGTCGTGACCGCAGGACGCCGCGACGAGGCCGTGCGCATCGGCGTGGCCGACGCCGGACCCGGAATCACCCGCACAATGCTCCCCCACGTCTTCGAGCCGTTCGTCACCTCCGACGATGCCCAGGGTTCCGGCCTCGGGCTGGCGATCGCCCATGAGCTCGCCGAGCGGATGCACGGGGATCTCACGGTCGAGTCGACCCCCGGGGGCACCACCTTCTCTCTGGAGCTCCCCGCATGATCCGCGCCGTCGCCCGTCGTGTCGTCCCCGCCGTCCTCGCCGCGGCCGTCCTCGCGGTCGCGGGGTGCAGCGACGACGACGGAGACCGCGAGGCGACGCAGGCCACCACGTCCGAGCGCCCCGGCTCCGGCGCGGACGTCGCGGGCGGGTCCGCCGGCACCGGGAGCGCCCGCGGGGCGACCGGGTTCGACCCGGCCCGCATCTACGCCGAGGAGGCCCCGGGCGTCGTCA
>JBFIDS010000197.1:0-6602 GCA_041603715.1 Paraconexibacter sp.
CAGCGCCCCGCTCCCGCCGCTCGACCTCCGCCAGCGCGTCACGGAGCGCGGCCGACTCGGCGACCGCGTCGCGCTCACGCCGCCCGACCGCGGCAAGCTCCTCACGAAGCGCGAGCGCCTGAGCCGTGAGCTCCCGCTCTCGCTGCCCGACGGTGGCGAGCGCCTCCCGCAAGCTCCTCTCGGCGGCCGCACGCTCGGCGCTCCGAGCGCGCGCCTCGTCGAGTGCCTCGTGCAAGATCCTCGCCTCGTCCGCGTGCTCGGCGCCGCGGGCGCACGCCTCGTCGAGGGCCTCCCGTAGGCGAGCGGCCTCGCCGTTCGTCTCGGCCGCGCCGCAGCGTCGCGGCAGCTCGGACTCCGGGGACGACGCGTCGGTCTCGACGCGCGCGGTGGGCTCGATCACCTCAGGAGAAGCCACACCCTCGCGGGCCCTCCCATCGGGACCCTCCTGTCCGCCGTCCAAGCGTGCCAGCCGCTCGGCGACGCGCAGCACGGACTCGTTCGCATCGGCCGGCGAGGTGATGCGAGCCACCGCGTACGCCGCTCCGTCCTCGCCGCGGAGCACGACGCGGCAGACGCGCACCCGGCGCCGGCCGACCCGGTCGACCGTCCACTCGACAGTGTCGAGGACCCCGTCGGAGTCCGCCGCGCACCGGTCCTGCTGCGCCTGCGCGGCAGCGACCGCGCGCGGGATGAGCATCGCGTCGGTCAGCCCGTCGACGGCGGTTGCGTCGAGCCCGTGGAGCACGGCGTACTCCTCGTTGACGAGGAGGTACCGGCCCTCGAGGTCCCGCACCGATACCGGCAGCCCGCAGCCGGCGAGCGCCTCCACGTCGAGCGCACGCGCGACTGACTCTCTCGACATGACGACGAGATCGGCAGGGGCGTCGACCGCTGCGAGCCCGCGTTGAGACACGTCGACGCATGGTCGACGGCGTCATCTGGAGATCGAGATCTTCCTGCTCGGGGCGGCCGCGGAGACCTGAGGACGGCGCGTCCGAGCGCGCCCGCAGGCACTGGCCCGTCTCCCCGGTGCGCCTCACACGTCAGCCCGCGAGGCGCTCGCCGACGAGTTGTTCGCTGAGGTCCCACAGGCGGGTGGCCGTCCTCTCGTCGAAGAGGAAGTCCTTCACGCCGCCGTACTCCGTCGGCTCCCCGCGACGTCCCGGGGCGCAGTCGGCGAGATAGAGCCCGTTGCGGTCCGCGAGCTCGGGCGCGGTCGCGGCGTAGAGCTGCGTCGCGGCGCCCTGCGGGATCGTCTTCATGCGGTCCTTCACCCGCTCGGCGGCGGCCTCGAGGACCTCCGGTGACTGGTGGCGCATGAGCTCGGTGAAGATCACGCCGGGGTGGACGGAGAAGCTCTTCAGCGTCCCGTCGGTCCGACGCGCCAGCTCGGCGGCGAAATGCGCGTTGGCCGACTTCGAGCGCCCGTAGGCGACCCAGGGCTCGTAGTCGCTGCGCTCGTAGTTCGGGTCGTCCAGATCGACGTCGGAGAGGCCGTGCGCCGCGGACGAGGTCGTCACCACGCGCGGTGCCTCCGACCGGCGCAGCGCGGGCAGGAGCAGGAGGGTGAGGAGGAAGTGCCCGAGGTGGTTCGTCCCGAACTGCATCTCGAAGCCGTCCGCGGTGCGCTGGAGCGGGCACGCCATGACGCCCGCGTTGTTGAGCAGCATGTCGACGGGCGCACCCACGAGCCGCGCGGCGCAGTCCCGCACGGACGCGAGCGAGGCGAGGTCCACGAGATCGCTCCGGAGGTCGGCGTCCGGCACCGCTGCACGGACACGCTCGACCGCGGCGTCGAGCTTCGCGCGGTCCCGGCCGAGCAGCGTGACGGTCGCGCCGT
Source organism: Paraconexibacter sp. (assembly GCA_041603715.1). Taxonomy (GTDB): domain Bacteria; phylum Actinomycetota; class Thermoleophilia; order Solirubrobacterales; family Solirubrobacteraceae; genus Paraconexibacter. The sequence continues at coordinate 1,841 of JBFIDS010000197.1, forward strand.
GGGCGGCGAGCGCGCGGGCCGACTCCTCGCCGAGGCCGCTCGTCGTGCCTGTGATCACGGCGTGGCGACCGGCGAGATCCATGCTGCCGAGGACGTCGTCGGAGGTCGAGCGGCTGTCGAAGGTACGTGCGGAGGGCATCCGCCCACACTACGCCTTGCCGCTGAGGGGCGATCGGCGTACGGTGGACCGATCCCCCACCCCACAGAGGAGCCTGCGATGTACGCCAGCCTGCGGACGTATCGCGCCCAGCCCGGAACCGTCGACGCCACGCTGCACCGCGTCGATCGCGACTCCGCGGAGGCCCTCTCCATGGAGCCCGGGTTCGTCGCCTATCACGCGATCGACACCGGTCACGACATGATCATGACCGTCAGCGTGTTCGAGAGCGAGCGCCAGGCGGAGGCCTCGAACGAGCTCGCGGCCGCGTGGATCGCCGAGGAGCTCGTCGACCTCAACATCACGCGCGTCGGGGTCATGGCGGGTGAGCCGCGCGAAAGCCGCGGTGCTCGACGCCGCGCACGCCTGATCGTCGCCGAACGGCTCGGCACCACGGGCTCCGCTCATGAGCACCAGTGACATCGGCCAGGCGGCCCTCGCCGACAACACGGAGGCGATCTCTGCGTGGGACGGCCCTCTGTTCGAGCGGTGGGTCGAGCTGACGGGCCTCAACCTCCCGTGGCTCCAGGCATTCAGCCAGCGCGCTTTCGAGCTCACACCGCCGCAGCAGGGCTGGCACGTGCTCGACCTCGGTGTGGGGTTGGGCGACACGACCGCTCGCCTCGCCGATCTCGTCGGCCCTGAGGGACGTGCCGTGGGCCTCGACGCCTCGAGGCGCATGATCGAGAAGGCCCGCGCGGACCACGCGTCCAGCCGCGCGACCTTTCTCGTACACGACGCGCAGGAGCCGCTCGAGGACGGGCCCTTCGACGCGGCCTACGCCCGCTTCGGCACGATGTTCTTCGCCAACCCGGTGTGGGCGCTGCGCCGAGTGGCCGCCGCGCTGAAGCCGGGAGCGCCGATCACGACGGTCGTGTGGCGGCGCCGTGAGGACAACGAGTACATGTACGACGCGCAGCGCATCGTGGAGCAGCTCATCGGGCGGCCCGACGAGTACGACGAGCCGACGTGCGGGCCGGGGCCCTTCTCCATGGCCAACGCGGACACGGTGACCGACCAGCACCTCGCCGGCGGCTTCACCGACATCGCGCTGCACCGCACGGACCGCCCGATGCTCGTGGGCCGCACGGTCGACGAGGCCGTCGACATGGTCACCGCGATCGGCCCGGCCGGGGAGCTCATCCGGCTCTGGGGCGACCGCATGGCGCACCGCCACGAAGAGATCCGCGACGCGCTGCGCGCCGGGATGGAAGAGCGCGTGACGGACGACGGCGTCATCGGCCGGGCGTCCTGCTGGATCGTCACGGCCCGCAGGGCCTGAGCGTCCGACCACGCACGACGTCGTTCTCGCGCGCCCGACCGTCCGGGCGCGCGAGCCCCGCTGCTCGCCACCTGCCGACGGCGACGATGCCTCGACGCGCCGTCGTGGCCGGCGCTCGACAGTGCTCATGGTCTATGCCATAGTGCATAACCATGCCGACCGGGACCCGCGAGCGGATGATCGTGAGCGCCGCGCTCCTCGTGCGCGAGAAGGGCGCCCGGGCGACGAGCATCGACGACGTCCTTCGTCACAGCGGCGCCCCGCGAGGCTCGGTCTATCACCACTTCCCCGGCGGTCGGGACGAACTGCTCCTCGAGGCGACCCGGTATGCGAGCGCGTTCGTCACGACCGCGCTCCAGCGCGCCGGCGACGACCCGCTCGCCGCGCTCGACGCGTTCATCGCGGGGTACCGCTCGGCGCTGCTCGACGGCGACTTCCGCCCCGGGTGCCCGATCGCCGCCATCGCGGTCGAGGCCCCCGAACCGGGTCAGGACGGGCTGCTCGACTCGGCCGGCGCCGCGTTCACCGACTGGGAGCGCGCGATCGCGCAGCGCTACGTCGCCGCCGGCGTCGACCCCACCCGCGCACGCGATCTCGCGACGACCGTGCTCGCGGCGCTCGAGGGCGCCCTCATCCTGTGCCGGGCGCGACGCGAGATCGCCCCGCTCGGCGTCGTCCACCAGCAGCTGCGCGAGCTGATCGCCCGCGAGATCCCGAAGGAGACACCATGAGCACCGCCGCCGAGCCCGCCGTCATCTCCACCGACGCGGGGCTCGACTGGCAGCCCACCGCGTGCATCCTGTGCGAGTGCAACTGCGGCATCGAGGTCGCCCTCGAGGGCCGCACACTGCAGCGCATCCGCGGCGACAAGGCGCACCCCGCCTCACAGGGCTACACGTGCAACAAGGCGATGCGCCTCGACCGCTACCAGAACGGCCCCCACCGGCTGACGTCACCGCTGAGGCGCCGGCCGGACGGGACCATCGAGGAGATCGACTGGGACACCGCGATCTCCGAGGTCGCCGCCGGGTTCGCCCGCATCCGCGACACCTACGGCGGCGAGGCGATCTTCTCCTACGGCGGGGGCGGGCAGGGCAACCACCTCGGCGGCGCCTACTCCGGCGCGTTCCTCAAAGCCCTCGGCGCGCGTCACAGGAGCAACGCGCTCGCGCAGGAGAAGACGGGCGAGGCCTGGGTCGACCGCCAGCTCTACGGCAACCACACCCGAGGCGACTTCGAGCACGCCGAGGTGGCCGTGTTCGTCGGCAAGAACCCGTGGATGTCGCAGAGCTTCCCGCGCGCGCGGGTGGTCCTGCGGGAGATCGCCCAGGACCCGGAGCGGTCGATGGTCGTCATCGACCCCGTCGTCACCGACACCGCCAAGCTCGCCGACCACCACCTCCGCGTGCGCCCGGGGACGGACGCGTGGTGCCTCGCGGCGCTCGTCGGCGTGCTCGTGCAGGAGGACCTCGTCGACCACGCGTTCCTCGAGGAGCGCACGACCGGCGCGCCCGCCGTGCTCGCGACGTTCGCCGATGTCCCGGTCGACGAGTACGCGCAGGTGTGCGGCGTCGACGCCGACGCGATCCGGGCCGCGGCACGGCGTATCGGCGGTGCGACGAGCGTCGCCGTCTTCGAGGATCTCGGCATCCAGCAGGCCCCCCACAGCACGCTCAACTCCTACGTCAACAAGATGCTGTGGCTGCTCACGGGGAACATCGGGCATCCCGGCGGCAACCACCTGCACTCGTGGATGGCGCCGCTGTTCGGGACCAGCCGCATCGAGACCACGCCCGTCACGGGCGCGCCGATCCTCGGCGGCCTCACGCCGTGCAACGTCATCGCCGAGGAGATCCTCAGCGACCACCCGGCGCGGTGGCGCGCGATGATCGTCGAGAGCGGCAACCCCGCGCACTCGCTCGCGGACTCCGCGCGGTTCCGCGAGGCGCTCGGCGCGCTCGAGCACGTCGTCGTCATCGACGTTGCGATGACCGAGACGGCACGTCTCGCCGACTACGTCCTCCCGGCGGCGAGCCAGTACGAGAAGCCCGAGGCGACGTTCTTCAACCTCGAGTTCCCGCACAACACGTTCCACCTGCGCCACGCGCTGCTCGACCCGCTCCCCGGCACGCTCCCGGAGCCGGAGATCTGGTCGCGGCTCGTCCGGGCCCTGGGTGTCCTGGACGATGACGTGCTGGAGCCGCTGCGGGTCGCGGCCCGGGAGAGCCGGGCGGCCTACGCGGCCGCGTTCGGCGCCGCCGCCGCCGAGCACCCCGAGGTCATCCGGCTCGCGCCGACCGTCCTCTACGACACGCTCGGCCCGACGCTGCCCGAGGGGCTCGCCGGAGCGGCAGCGCTGTGGGGACTCGCACAGCGCTGCGCGATGACCTACCCCGACGCGGTCCGTCGCGCCGGGCACGCGGACGGTGACGCTCTCTTCGACGCGATGCTGGAGAGCCGCCATGGCCTCGTGTTCACCGTCGACGACTACGAGGACGTCTTCTCGTACGTCACGCATGCCGACGGGCGCATCCACCTGGAGATCGCGGAACTGCTCGACGGCGTCCGCGCCCTGCGAGAGGACCGCCCGGACTGGACGACCACCGATCTGCCGATCGTCCTCTCGGTCGGCGAGCGCCGGGCCTACACGGCGAACGACATCTTCCGCGACCCGGGCTGGCGCAAGCGCGACGTCGACGGGGCGCTGCGCGTGAGCGTGCAGGACGCCGAGCGCCTCGGGCTCGCCGACGGGGGTCGCGCGCGGATCACGACCGGACGCGGGAGCGCCGAGGCCGTCGTCGAGATCGCCCCGGCCATGCAGCCCGGGCACGCCTCGCTGCCCAACGGCTACGGGCTCGACCACCGGGACGCCGACGGCGCGCTGCGCGTGACCGGCGTCGCGCCGAACGAGCTGACCGCCTCCCACTGGCGCGACCCGTTCGCGGGCACGCCCTGGCACAAGCACGTGCCCGCCCGGATCGAGGCGGTCGTGCCCGCGTAGGGCCCGACCGCGCCCCGCCGAAGCCCGTTCGGGCCAGTCGGGTGATCTACTCAGGCGCGGGCTGCCGCGAGCAGCTCGTCGCGCGCGGCGAGCTTCACGCGTGGCCTGCCGTCCGCCTCACCGGCGGCGCGCTCGTGCGCGTCGACGGCGTGCCAGCCGTCCGCGGTGACGAGATCCGGGTGGCCCGCGAGGAGCTCGGTGACGTCCCCGGCCGAGGGCTCCGGGAGCCGACCCGACGCCCAGTCCTCGACGAGCGCGGCGACGGTCTGGGCGGCGTCGCGCTTGTTCGTCCCGAGGATGCCGGTCGGACCGCGCTTGATCC
>JBFIDS010000198.1:0-6579 GCA_041603715.1 Paraconexibacter sp.
CCGAGGCACTCCGGGTGACGTTGCCCGCGGCAGTTCCGGCGAACGTGACCTGAGGGCGCGGAGGGGGCCCGGTCGCCCGCGAGCGACGCGCCTGGACACTCTGTCCGGGCGTGCCGTACGATGACGCGATGACCTCCATCGTCCCGCACGGCGGCTCCGTCGTCGCGATCACCGGCGCCGGTCGCGGCATCGGCGCAGCGACCGCCGCAGCCCTCCACGCCGCCGGCCACCACGTCGCCCTCGGGGACATCGACGAGGCCTCTGCCCGGTCGGTCGCCTCCGGTCTCGGCGAGCGGACGTTCGCCGCCCGCGTGGACGTCGCCGACGCGGATTCGTTCGCGGCGTTCCTCGCCGGCGCCCGAGAGGCGCTCGGACCCGTCGACGTCCTCGTCAACAACGCGGGGATCATGCCGATCGGGCCGTTCCTCGACGAGACGATCGAGACGGCCCGCCGCGCGGTCGACGTCAACGTGGTCGGCCCGCTCACCGGCATGAAGGCCGCGCTGCCGGACATGGTCGCCCGCGGGCGTGGTCACGTCATCAACGTCGCCTCCGTCGCCGGCAAGTCACCCGTCCCCGGCGGACTCACCTACGCGGCGACGAAGGCCGCCGTCGTCTCCATGACCGAGACCGCGAGGGTCGAGTACGCGAAGACGGGCGTCGTGTTCACCTGCGTCATGCCGTCGTTCACGAACACCGAGCTGATCGCAGGAACGAAGGGCACGAAGTTCATCAAGAACGCCGAGCCCCGGGACGTCGCGGACGCGATCGTCGCCGCCATCGCGAAACCGCGCGCGGACGTCTACGTGCCCGCCGCGGTCGGCGCGATCGTCCGCGGCCAGCCGCTCCTCGGCCGCCGTCTGCGCGACGCGATCAACCACTCGATCGGCGCCGACACGACGTTCCTCGACGTCGACGCCTCGGCGCGCGCGGGGTACGACAAGCGCATCGCCACGCAGGTCCCGGGCGCGCTCGATGCCCCCGATGCCCCGGGCGCCCTCCCGCCGGGCGAGCGGGACTGAGGGCGCGCGGGGCGGCGGGTCGGGCGCCGCGGGGCACGGGGCGCGCGTTGGCGGGCCGCCGCGTGGCGCGTTGGTTGGACCTGAGCCAGCGAACGTGACCTGGAGCGACGATGAGGCGTGGCGTCGGGTGCGGCGCGCGACCGCGTGGCACGTTGGCTGGACCTGAGCCAGCGAACGTGACCTGCGCGGGCGGCGCGCTCCCCGCAGGCTCGTCTCGGTCGTTTCGACCGACGTGTGCGCGAGCATGTGTGGTGAGATGACCGCCGGGTGCGCTCGGTCTGCGCCCCGGCACACCCCGACCCGAAAGGGACCGCGTGCCGACCCACATCCTGCTCTCGATCCTCATGGCCATCGTGCTCGGTGCCGCCGTTCTCGTGCTCGGGGCCTCACTGGCCGTCGCCATCGTCCTCGCCGCGATCGGGTCGACAGCCGGCGTCCTCATCGGGCGGGCGGTGCCGCCGCCCGAGGCCGACGGCGAGGCCTCGCGTCGACCGCTGACGGCTGACGCGCGCAGGCCCTCCGTCCACCCCGAGGCGCAGCGCTCCGTCAGCGGCTCCTGAGGGCCGTACGTCGACGGCGCAGCGAACGCCGCAGGGCGTCGGCGGCACGTTCGACGCGACAGTTCCAGCAAACGTGACCTGGGGGGGGTGTGGCGGGCGGCGTCACCCCAGGCCCAGTGAGCGACCGACGATCTCCTTCATGATCTCGGTGGTCCCGCCGTAGATCCGGGAGACCCGGCCGTCGGCCCACGCCCGGGCGATCGGGTACTCGGACATGTAGCCGTAACCGCCGTGGAGCTGCAGGCAGCGGTCGAGGACGCGGCCCTGCGCCTCCGTGCACCACCACTTCGCGAGCGCGGCGCGCTCCGGGCCCAGCGTCCCGGCGACGTGCTCGCGCAGGCAGTCGTCGAGGAACGCGGACGCGACCTCGATCTCGGCGTGCATCTCCGCCATCGCGAACCGCGAGCTCTGGAACGTCCCGACAGGGCGGCCGAACGCATGGCGCTCCTTGACGTACTCGAGCGTGTGGCCGAACGCCGCGCGCGCGGCCGCGAGCGCGCCGACGGCAATCGACAGCCGCTCCTGCGCGAGGTTGCCGGTGAGGAAGCGGAACCCCTCGCCCTCCGCGCCGAGACGGTTGGCGACGGGCACCCGGACGTCCTCGAAGAACAGCTCGGCCGTGTCCTGCGCGTGGAGGCCGACCTTGTCGAGGTTGCGCCCGCGTGTGAACCCGCCCATCCCCCGCTCGACGACGAGCAGGCTCAGGCCGTCGTGCCGGCGCGCCGGATCCGTCTTCGCGGCGACGATGACGAGGTCCGCGTTGACGCCGTTGGTGATGAACGTCTTGGCACCGTTGAGGACGTAGTGGTCAGGGTCGCCCGGATCGCACAGGGCGGTCGTACGGATCTCGGCGAGGTCGGACCCCGTGCCCGGCTCCGTCATCGCGATCGCGGTGATGGTCTCGCCGGTCGCGATGCCGGGCAGCCAGCGGGCGTGCTGGTCCGGGGTGCCGTGCTCGAGCAGGTGCGGCACGCAGATGTCGGAGACGAGCGCGAGGCCGAGGCCGACCGCCGTCGCCCCGACCCGCTCGGCCTCCTCGAGGACCACGACGTTGAACCGATAGTCCTCGACGCCCGCCCCGCCGTGCTCCTCGGGGATCGACATCGCGACGAAGCCGTGGGCCGCGGCGCGGGCGAACAGCTCGCGCGGCACGACGCCCTCGGCCTCCCACTCCGAGGCGAACGGGACGACCTCACGGGCGAAGAACGTGCGCACGCTCGCGCGATAGTCCTCGTGCTCGGGGTCGAACACGTCACGACGCGCGGCGGCGCCCGGGGTCGTGGGCGCGCTCACGCGTGCCCTCCCGGCGACGCGATCCGGACCCGCGCCGCCAGCCGCACGACGACCTCGCCGCCATCGCGCGTCGCGGTCGCCTCGATCGTGGCGGTCGGCCCGCCCGCCACGGCGTCGCCACCCGCGGTGCCGGCGTTGCCGTCCACGGCGACGACCCGCGCCGCGAGCGTCAGCGTGTCCCCCGGCCACACCTGGCCGGTGAACCTCATGCTCATCGACACGACGTTCTCGGGCCCGACCCAGCGACCGACGCGCTGGGCGAGCGCGCCGCCCTGGAGCATCCCCATCGAGAAGACCGAGGGGAGGCCAAGGTCGCGGGCGAACGGCTCGTCGTGGTGGATCGGGTTGAAGTCCCCTCCCGCCCCGGCGTAGCGGACGATGTCGGTGCGCGTGATCGGCCCGACGGTGGCGACGGGCATCGCGTCGCCGGCCGCAAGGGCGACGGGGGCGCTCGGCGCGGACGGCGGCGAATCGGCGCCCATCACGCGCCCCGCTCGATCCATGTCTCGCGGCGTCGGAGCACCGGGGCGCCCGCCGCGTCACGGAACTCCGTCTCCAGGACGACGAGCGTCATCGCCCCGCCTCGCGACCCCTCGCGCTGCGTGACGTCGGCGACGACGACACGTCCCGTCAGCTCGTCGCCCACGCGCAGCGGGCGCAGGTAGTCCCACTCCGACCCGCCGTGGAGCAGGCGGCCGACCTCCATGCCGAGGTCGAGCGCCGGGCCGATCAGCCCGCCCGGCGTGCTGAACGCGACGAGCACGCTCGCCGTGAGCGGGACGGGGATCCCGTCGAAACCCGCGGCGCGCGCGGCGCCCTCGTCGGTGTAGACGGGATCGTCGTCCAACAACGCGGTGGCGAGCTCGCGGACCTTGCTCTCGTCGACGCGGAAGTGCGCCTCGCCGAGATCCCGGCCGATGTCCGCGACGCTCGCCAAGCGGTGCTCCTACTTCTCCGGGGGCGCGTAGACGGTGACGACGGCCGCGCCGCCGAGACCGATGTTGTGCTGGACGGCCGCCTTGGCGCCCTCCACCTGACGGGCGTCCGCGGTCCCACGGAGCTGCCAGGTCAGCTCGGCGCACTGGGCGAGGCCGGTCGCCCCGAGCGGGTGGCCCTTGGAGATGAGCCCGCCGGACGGGTTGACGACCGGGCCGTCTCCACCGTAGGTCGTCGCCTGGCGATCGACGAGGGTGTGGCCCTCGCCCTCGGGCGCGAACTGGAGCGCCTCGTAGGTGAGCAGCTCGTTCGTGCTGAAGCAGTCGTGCAGCTCGCAGACGTCGATCTCGTCCGCGCCGATCCCCGCCTCCTCGTAGGCCTGCTTGGCCGCGAGGGTGCTCATGTCGGCACCCGCGATCGTGATGCAGTTCGCGCTCTCGTCGAAGGACGACGACAGGTCGGTGACCATCGCCTGGCCGCGGATCTCGATCGCGCGGTCCCAGAGGTCGTGATCTTCGACGAACCGCTCGCTGGCGACGATCGCCGCCGCGGCCCCGTCGGACGTCGGCGAGCACTGCAGCTTCGTGAGCGGCGAGTGGATGACCGGCGCGTCCTTGATGTCCTGGAGCGAGTACTCGGTCTGGAACTGCGCGTAGGGGTTGTTCACCGAGTGCTTGTGGTTCTTCCAGCCGATCCAGGCGAAGTGGTCGGGCGTCGAGCCGTACTTCTCCATGTGATCGCGACCCGCATTGCCGAACATCTGCGGGGCGAACGGCGCCTGCTCGTCGGGGCGGAACTCGTACATGCGGTTGAGATGCTTGTCCATCGGGCTCACGCGGTCGGGGAACTTCATCCCCAGCGAGCCGCGCTCCATCTTCTCGAAGCCGAGCGCGAGCGCGCAGTCGGTCACGCCGAAGCGCACCGCCTGGCGGGCGAGGAAGAGGGCCGAGGAGCCGGTGGAGCAGTTGTTGTTGACGTTGACGACGGGGATGCCGGTGAGGCCGAGCCCGTAGACGGCGCGCTGGCCGGCCGTGGAGTCGCCGTACACGTAGCCCGCGTACGCCTGGCCGATCGTGTCGTAGGGGACGCCGGCGTCGGCGAGCGCCTTCTCGCCGGCCTCCTTCGCCCAGTCGGGGTAGTCCCCCTCCTTCTTGCCCGGCTTGTCGAACTTCGTCATGCCGACGCCGATGACGAAGGTGCGGTTCGGAGTGCTCATGCGCGGAATGTACTTCTTTGCGTTCGTGAACGCAACTTCCGATAGGATGCTCTGGCATGCCCTCGAGTGACGTGACCGAGAGCCGCACCGCGCCCCGCCGGCGCACGCAGCGGGAACGTCGCGAGACGACCCGCCGCGCGCTGCTCGACGCGACCGTCGACTGCCTCGTCGAGGTCGGCTACGCCCGCACCACGACGGCACTCGTGTGCGAGCGCGCCGGCCTGTCCCGGGGCGCCCACCTCCATCACTTCGGCACCCGCGCGGCGCTCGTCTCCGCCGGTGTCGCACACCTCGGCGGGCGCATCATCGCCGCGATGGACGCCGACCTCGCCGCGCTCGCCGCCGACGCGCCGGACCGCACCGACCAGGCGCTCGACGTGCTCTGGCGCTCGTTCTCCTCCGAGCTGTTCAGCACCGCGCTCGACCTGTGGGCGACGGGACGCACGGACCCCGAGCTGCTCGAGGAGCTCGAGCCGGTCGAGCACGAGTTCGGCCGCATGATCGCGCGCCGGCGCGCGCAGATGTTCCCCGACCAGGTCGACCGCCCGGACTTCGAGGAGCTCATCGACTTCGTCCTCTCGACGGTCCGCGGGCTCGCGCTGCTGCGGGTCGTGCAGCCTTCGCGCGACACGAGCGAGGAGCGCTGGGTCTACGCGCGCGCACGGCTGCTCGACGTGCTCGCGGGGGCACCCACGACCCGGTGAGAGCCGCGCGCCCGGGCGCGCGAGCGGCTGCTCGGGGTGCTCGCCGCGCCTCATCGCGCACCGTCGCGCTCGACGCGCGGGTAGGACCCGGTGAGCCGGCGCGGGGACGACCCGCTCCCCGGCGCGCCGTAGGGGTTGATGCCGCCGGTCCGCAGGAGCCGCGCGACGCCCAGGCCCTCGAGCGCGTCGAAGGCCGCCTTCGCCTTCTCGGAGAGCGGGACCAGCGCCGACGCGGAGACATAGGCGATGACGCGGGCCGTGTGGCTCGTGGCGTCGCGGGCGTCGGCGGCCGCCCGCAACGTCGCGAACAGCGAGGCGGCGTCGCGAGCGTGCGGCGCGACGTGCGCGAGGGCGGGGCGCAGGTCGCGCAGTGCGCCGTCGAGCGGCGCCATGACCGAGCGCAGCGGGCCGGCGGTGCGCCGCAGCGCGTCGATCGCCCGGCGCCGATTCGCCCTCGAGAGTCTCGTCCAGGCCTACCGGGTCGGGCAGGCCCTCTTCATGCGCCGCTGGACGGACATCCTCGTCGCCGAGATCGATGACCGTGACGAGCTCGTCGCCGCGTTGCGCAGCTCCACCGAGGACGTGACGACGTACATCGACAGGGTGGTCATCGCGCTCGTCGGCGAGTACGACCGGGAGAACAGCGCATGGCTGCGACGGGCGGTCGCGCGTCGCAGCGTCCGCCCGCGCGCCGGGCGACGACCCGGGCGTCGACGTCATCGTGCTGCGGGCGAACGGCCCGTCGTTCTGCGCCGGGATCGACGCCGGGACGCTCGCGGAGTTCGACACGCACGACCGCGTCCGCCGGATCCGCGGGCGGTTCCTGCGGGCGGCGCAGGCGGCGGCCG
>JBFIDS010000199.1:0-6536 GCA_041603715.1 Paraconexibacter sp.
GCGCGCTCGACGCGGCCCGCAGCACCCTCCTCGACGCGGGCAACCCGTCGTTCGTCGTCGTCACCACCGAGGGCCAGCGCTGCGCGCTCGGCCCGATCGTCTACTCGGCGCGCGGACCGGCGTTCGCCGCCGCGGCCACGGTGGGGGCCGGCGCTCTCATCGTCGGCCGGGAGGCCGAGGGCTCGCGGTCGTCGTTCAGCGTGTGGGACGCCGCGTCCTCGCAGCGCGTCCTGCGCCGCGACGAGATCGCCGAGAAGCCCATCGGCGGCAACGAGCTCATCTGAGGCAGGAGCATCGCCCCTCCCGCGTGCCGCGGAGGGGGCGTCGCACTCCGGCGACGCTCAGGGTCGCCCGGATGCGTCAGCCCCTCAGCGACCGATGGGGTAGAAGCGGTCGAAGGCACGCAGCATGACGCTGTGGGGCGCGTAGGTCCCGGCGAGCGCGCCGACGCGGTTGAAGGTCCCCGGGACGACGATCCGCCGGTTGCGCTCGGCGCCGACGACGCCCGCCTCCGCGGTGTCGGCCGGGTCCTCCCAGATGAACTCCGGGGCGGCGTGCGCACCGTCCCCGACCCCCGCGACCTCGATGAACTCGGTCTTCAGCGGTCCGGGGCAGAGCGTGGTGACGGCCACGCCGCTGGACCGCAGCTCGGTGTGCAGCGCCTCGCTGAACGCGCGGACCATCGCCTTCGTCGCGGAGTAGGTCGCCTGGCGGACCATCGGCTGGAACGACGCGGTCGAGGCGACGTTGATGATCGCCCCGCGACGGCGCTGCACCATCCCGGGGGCGTAGCGCCCGCAGAGGTCGACGACGGCCTCGCAGTTGAGGCGGATCATGTCGACCTCCTTCTCGCGATCGAGCTCGACGAACCGTCCGCCGCTCCCGTAGCCGGCGTTGTTGACGAGGACCTCCACGGTCAGCCCGAGCTTCTCGATGCCGGCGGCGAGCCGGTCGCGCTCAGCGGCCGTGCGGAGGTCGGCGGCGATCGCGTCGACGCGCACTCCGTGCTCATCGACGAGCTCCTTCGCGAGCGCGTCGAGGCGCTCCTGGCGCCGCGCGACGAGCACGAGGTTGTGACCGCGCCGGGCGAGGCAGCGGGCGAGCTCGACCCCCAGGCCGGCGGACGTGCCGGTGACGAGGGCGGTCGAGCGCGTGGCGGGAGGAGGAAGGGCCATGGCGGCGATCCTACGCCGCCCTCCCCGGCCGGCCGCCGATGAGTGGCTGCCCCGAGGCCGGTCGACCGCCTCGCGCGTCCGACAGCGACAGGGGGCGAGAACGTCCGCCGTGAGCCTCATGGGGAGGTGATGGACACGCTGACGTGCATCGCCGCCGCGCGACACACCTGGTGCCGCGGGGCGACCGGCCGAGGACTTGCGATCGTGGAGGCCGACACCGGTGCCGGCGACGACACCGTGTTCGTCCCGGACGTCCAGTGGTACTCCCCTGGGGGTGTGGCTCGTCGACCCCGTGGAGCTCCACACCCGCGTCCTGCGCCGGCCCGCGGACGCCGCACCCGGATCGCTGTTCGTGCTCGAGGCGCCGCTCGGCCAGGGACGTCCTCACCTCGCCGCTGCTGCCGGGCTTCACGCCGCCTCTCGGCGCGCTCACCGCGCCCTGACGACGGATCACGCCGAAGCCGCTGCTCCGGCGGGAAGACCCACCGGCTGCGCACCTCCGCCCCGCCTGTTCGCCACCCGGTAGATGTAGGCGAGCACCTGGGCGACGGCGGCGTAGAACTCCTCGGGGATCTGCTGACCGACCTCGACGCCGGCGTAGAGCCCGCGCGCGAGCGGCGGGTTGGGCACGACGGGCACGCCGTTCTCGGCCGCGAGCTCGCGGATCCTCAACGCGATGATGTCCTGCCCCTTGGCCACGACCTCGGGCGCCGCGAGGCCGGGGTGGTACTTGAGCGCGACCGAGAAGTGCGTCGGGTTCGTCACCACCACGTCGGCGTCGGGGACCGCGGCCATCATGCGGCCGCGGGAGGCCTCGATCTGGCGGCGGCGGATCGCGCCGCGCACCTCGGCCGGGAGCGCCTGGCCCTTGCCCTCCTCCTTGACCTCCTGCTTGTCCATCTTGAGCTGCTTGTTGTTGCGGTAGCGCTGGTACCCGAAGTCGACGAGGCCGATCACGAAGTAGGCGGCGGCCGCCCGCATGGCGATCCCGCGGACCTCCCCGGCGAGCGCGGCCGCGAGCTGCGCGGGCTCGATGCCGACGAGCGCTCCGAGCTCGGTGAGCTTCGGAGCGACGGCGGCGAGCACGATCGCCCCGACGACGCTCACCTTCGTCACGTTCTTCGCCCCCTCGAAGAACATGTTGGGACCGAAGATGTTCTTGAATCCCTGGAGCGGGTTGAGGCGCTTGGGGTCCGGCTTGAGCGCCTTGGGCATCGGCTTTGGTCCGACCTGGAGGACGCCGACGGCGAGCGCCGCGATGAGGCAGGCGAACGCGATCGGCGCGACCGCCATCGCGATGACCATCCCCGCGTGGACCATGATCGAGCCGACGCCCTCTCGGTTCACCCGTTCGAAGTCGGTGGCCCCGGAGAGCGACTCCGCCATGAGTCCGCCGGTGAGCTCGACGATGGCCGGACCGACCCAGCCGAGGACCATGACGCCGGTGAGGAGGATGATCGAGCCGGAGAGGTCGGGCGACTTCGCGACCTGCCCCTTCTCGCGCGCGTCCGCCTTCTTCTTCGGTGTCGCCTCCTCGGTCTTCTCGCCGCCGCTCTTCGACATGGCCCGTGCTCACCCCTCCAGGCGCAGCGTCTGGAGCGCGGCGGACACGGAGGCCTGCAGCTCGTCGGCGAACCAGCCCACGGCGAACGGGAGCGAGACCCCCATGAGGACGAGCCCGACGACGACCTTCCCGGGGAAGGCGACCGCGAAGACGTTGAGCTGCGGGACGACGCGCGAGACGACGCCGAACGCGGCGTCCGTGACGACGAGGGCGAGGACGATCGGGCCGGCGACCTGGATCGCGGAGGAGAACACGGTGACGAACGCGTCGTCGGCACCGGCGACGAGCGCGCCGAGCTGGGGGTAGCCGTCCATCGGCACGAGCTCGTAGGTATGCGCGAGGCCCTGGATGACCCACGCGTCCCCGCCGATCGCGATGAAGACCGCGATGCCGATGAGCGCGTAGAGCTGCGTGAGGACCGAGGACTGGTTGCCCGTGATCGGGTCGACCAGGCCGCCGTAGGCGAAGCCGATGAGGGTGTCGAGGAACGCGCCGGCGACCTGGATCGCGGCGAACATCGCGGCGAGGGCGAAGGCGAACGCGCCCCCGACGAGGATCTCCTTGCCGATCAGGCCGCCGAAGACCCAGGCGTCGAGGTCGACGGTGACGCCGCGGGCGACGACCGGGGAGAGGCCGATCGCGAGGGCGACCGCGATGATCCCCCGCACCCGTGCGGGGATGTTGCGCGAGCTGAAGAGCGGCGCGAGGAGGAACAGCGGGGAGACCCGCGCGAGGACGAGGAAGAAGGCGGCGATCTGCTGCTCGCCGAACCCTCCGAGGATCTGCTCGACGGTGACGTCGTCCATGCGCCGACCCGGTCCCGCGCGTGGCCGGCGCTCAGGCCCCGGTCAGCGCCGGGATCTGACCCCAGAGCTCGGTGGTGTACACGAGGAGCTGGTTGAGCATCCACGGTCCGCCGACGACGAGCACCGCCGCGATCGCGAGGATCTTCGGGATGAAGCTCAGCGTCTGCTCCTGGATCTGCGTGACGGCCTGGAAGACACTCACGACGAGGCCGACGAGCAGGCCGGCGAGCAGCAGCGGCAGCGCGATCTTCAGCGACAGCTCGAGGGCTTGGATCGAGAGGTTGACGACGACGTCCTGGTCCATGGCGGGGTCTCCTGCTCCGAGGCTCGAGAGGCGTTACAGGAAGCTCTGGACGAGCGATCTGGTGATGAGGTTCCAGCCGTCGACGAGGACGAACAGGAGGATCTTGAACGGGAGGCTGATGAAGACCGGTGGCAGCATGATCATGCCCATCGACATGAGCGTGGAGCTCACGACGAGGTCGATCACCAGGAACGGGAGGAATATGAGGAACCCGATCTGGAAGGCGGTCTTCAGCTCGCTGATGATGAACGCGGGGATGAGGACGTGGGTGGGGACGTCGGCGCGCGTGCGGGGGCGCTCGATGTCGGCGAGCTTGACGAACAGGGCGAGGTCGCTCGTGCGCGTCTGCTTGAACATGAACTCGCGCAGCGGGCCCTGACCGCGCTCGAACGCCTCGGCCTGCGTGATCTCGTTCTTCTGGAGCGGATCGATCGCCTCGGTCTTGATCGCGCTGAACGTCGGCGCCATCACGAAGATGGTGAGGAAGAGCGCGATCCCGACGAGGACCTGGTTGGGCGGCGCCGTCGGCGTGCCGAGCCCGGTGCGGATGAAGCCGAGGACGATGATGATCCGGGTGAACCCCGTGACCGTGAACAGCAGCGCGGGGATGAGCGTGATGCTGCCGACGAGCAGCAGCAGCTGGACGGCGTTCGTCCCGTCCTCGGTGATCATCGCCGCACCGTCCGGCGTCGCAGCGCGTCGAGCATCCTGCCGACGCCGTCGTCGCGCCGCTCGCCCGTCGCATCACCCCGCTGCCGGCCCATGACGTCGGTCCGGCGCGGTGCCGGCAGGCCGAGCCCGGGGCGCGCGTCGTGCTCGATGACGTCGTCGATGTCGATGAGCCCGAGCCGGATCGCCTCCTCCTCGGAGTAGGTGCGGATCGGCGTCACGCCCTGCTCGGCGACGCCGACGAGGACGAGCTCGCGTCCGGCGTGGACGAGGTGCAGCGCGCGGTTGGGGCCGAGGGCGATGGTGCCGGCGTGACGCAGGCCGTTCCCGGTCGTGCGCTCCTCGCGGGAGGACTTCACCTGCCGCAGCAGCCAGGCGACCCCGTAGATGACGCCGATGACGATCGCGAGACCGACGATCGTGCGCACGAGGCCGGAGCTGCCGCCGCCGACGGGGTCGACCTTCTCGGCCGTGTCGACGGGGAGATCGAGTGGCGTGTTCTCGCCCGTTCCGGCCGTTCCGGGTGCCGCGAACGCCGTGACGGGCGTCACGAGGAGGATGGGGAGAGCCAGGGCAGCCGTGGTCACGGCGACCTTGGTGCGGGTCACGAAGGACATCGGTGGAGGGATGGGACCGGGCGCCGGAGGGAGGGAGTGGCACCGTGGTCCGTCCGGTGATCGGCCAGCGACGCGCGGGGTTGAGCGCGGGGGGTGGACGGATGTGCGGGTCGAGAGACGGAGACGGAAGGTGAGGTGACGCCCGCGCCCGCGTGTGACGCGGGTCACACGCGGGGAGTAGGTCGGGCGCGGCGCGGGCAGGCCTCTCTGGATGTCCCGCACCGTGCACGACACCTTCGCCCCGCCCCGGCGCCGGATCCCGTTCCTGCGCGACGGCGCGCCGGCCCGCCCGGTCGAGGAGGGCGCGTGGCGCGCGCATGCGCTCGAGACCGCCCGCCGGGCGAGGCGCCGGCTCCTCGTCCTCGTCCCGCTCCTCGCCGCGATCGTCGCCGCCTACACCTGGCGGGTGGAGATCTTCGGCGTGGACGAGCCCGTGCGCGTCGTGACCGCGCTGGCGATCACGGCGATCGGCTGGTCGCTCGCCGGGGGGCTCGCCGGCCTCATCACCGGGCGGTTGTCGCGGATCATGGAGCCCGGAACCGCGGGCGTGGCGGGGTTCGTCCTGCGTCTCGGCCTCCTCCTCATGACGATCCTCGTGAGCCTGCGGCTCGCGGGCCTGCCGCTCGGCACCGTCGCGCTCGGCGCGTCGTTCACCGCCGTCGTCGTCGGTCTCGCCGCGCAACAGACCCTCGGCAACGTCTTCGCCGGGATCGTGCTCCTCGCCGCGCGGCCGTTTCAGATCGGGGACCGCGTGCGGTTCGCGGGCTTCGGGATGGACGTCGAGGGCACCGTCGCCGCCCACGGCCTCCTCTACGTCACCTGCGACGACGGCGAGGACGCCGTCCTCGTGCCGAACAACACGGCGCTCACCATGTCCGTGCGGCCGATCCGCGAACCGGCGAAGGTCGACCTCCGGGCCCGGCTCCCCGCCGACGTCGACCCCGAGGCCGTCGAGGCGCGGGTCGCGCAGGCGATCTCCGTCACCACGCGCGGCGCGCCCGAGGTCGGCCTCGAGGAGTACGTCGACGAGGAGATCATCGTCCGCATCCGCGCCTCGCCGCGCGATCCACGGGACGGCGGGCGCCTCGCCCGCGAGGTGCTCGGCGCGGTCACGCAGGTGGACCGCCGTCGCGTCCCCGCGTGAGACGCACCCGTCGACTTCCGGGGGACGCCACCGGCGGGCCTCGCGAACCGCGAGTCCCTGACGCAACCCCGCACCCAGGTGGACAACGTCAGGCGCTCCCCGCGGCGGCCGCCGACGCGAGTACGCTGGACCGCTGCCTCCCGCAGTTCCTGCAGAAGACCAACCGGCGCCGCACGACTCACCGCATCATCTTCGGCTTCTTCCTGCTCGGGGTCTCGGTCCAGCTCATCACGCGAGGCGAGATCAAGGCCCTGGCC
>JBFIDS010000200.1:0-6525 GCA_041603715.1 Paraconexibacter sp.
ACAGCGCATCGAGTTCGCCGCAGTAGATGGCCACGAGATCGAGCTCGTCGACCGTGTACGTCGTGCGTACGTAGCCGCGATTCGGGGTGTGCCGGCAGGTCGATGCCCGCACGCAGACGGTGCCGTTGACACAGCGCCCCCACTTGCACTGGACACGGTAGAGGCGGTGCTCGATGTCGAAGACGAGGTCGTACCGTCGACCCTCGCTCATCGGTCGCGATACGACGACCCCGAGGCGCGTCGCCTCCGCGGAGATCTTCAGTTCTGCGATCGCGCCTTTGTCACCGGTCGTCAACTTCGTCTGCACGAACATATGTTCGCATGACGCTCGGACGGGTCCACCCGGACGGACCTCACCGCCGCCGGCGGTGGCGCTGCGGCACGTAGTCGCGCGAGAACTCGGGGATCTCGATGTCGGCCGCGGGCACGTCGGAGACGTCGACGGGGGCGGCGTCGGAGCGCGGTCGCCGCTCACGCGGCGGGTCGGGCGACGTCGGCTCGCGTCGGGACGCTCCACCCTGGACCCACGAGGGAGGACCGTCGGCGGTGCGCCGCACCCGCACCTCGGCGTCGGACGAGGGCTCACGCCCCGGCGCAGCGCCTCCGGGCTCCGCCGGCACCGCCTCGATCCGGCCGAGCATCAGCCGGTGGGCCTTCTGGACGTCACGCAGGATCGTCTGCGCATTGCGCTTCAGGGAACCGCCGAGCGCCTCGAGGTCGCCGCTCACCTGCGTGCCCTTCGCCATGACCTCGCGGGCGGCCTCGCGGGCATCCCCGAGCACCTCGCGCGCGTCGGCGCGACCCGCCTCGCGCAGGGCGTCGGCCTCGACGCGCGCCTCGGAGAGGAGGCGCTGAGCCTCGGTCTGGGCGTTCGCGACGATCTCGAGCGCCTCCGCCTCGGCGGCCTCGACGCGGTTGGCGGCGGCACGATCGGCTTCCGCGATCCGCTCCCGTGCGCGGGCCTCGGTGGCCTCGCGCAGCTCGGCGGCCGTCCGCTCGGCGGTCTCGACGATCCCCTGCACGCGCGAGGAGAGCGAGTCGGCCGACCCGGTTCGCGGCGGGGCCGCGTGGGCGGGGGCCGGAGCGGGCTCGGGCGGCTGCGCGGCGGCGACAGGTTCGGTCTCGGCGGCAGGCGCCGCGACGCCCTCGTCTGCGTCCGGCGGCACCGGCTCCGCCACGCCGGCGCTCGGGATCTCCCCGGCGGCCGCGGCCACGTCGGGCTCCGCGGGCGGCTGCGGGTGATCGAAGAGGGGCTCGTCGGCCATCCTTCAAAGGGTACGGAGCGCTCAGAGCAGGTCGCGCAAGAACGCGGTCACCGTGCGGTTGAGCAGGTCCGCGCGCTCCCACTGCAGGAAATGCCCAGCACGCGGGACGACGAACGGACCGACGAGATCGCGGAAGGCGACCTCGCAGCGCTCCGGGAAGTCCCGGTACATCACGTGGTCGTCGGGGCCGTAGAGCGCGAGCGTCGGCACGTCGGAGATCGAGAAGAAGCACGGAGCCTCGGAGACCGTGATCGAGCCCTGGGCGCTCTCGTAGTTTCCGAACCCGGCCCGCAGCCGTGCGGCGTCGGCGAACGGCTCGGTCATGAAGTCGACGGCTTCCGGGGTGAAGCCGCCCGGCGTGCCCCAGAACCGCGACCCGTAGAACGAGGCGACGTAGCGCCGTCGCTGCTCGGGCGTCACGAGCTCGGCCGCGAGCGCGTCGGCGTCGCGACCCTGGCGCACGTAGTAGTCGGCCGCCTGGCGCACCTCCGGGGAGGGCCGCGGGTCGATCCCGGCCGCGCGGTACTCGTCGGGGAGGATCGGGAGGATCGCGTTGAAGATCACCTGGCGCGTGACGAACCCCTCGAAGCGCAGCGCGAGATCCTGGACGACGCCGCCGCCGAGGTCACCGCCGACCGCTGCACAGCGGTCGTGCCCGAGCACTCCGGACACGAGCGCGTGCACGTCGCGGGCGTGGGCGGCGAGGTCGTGGAAGCCGTCGGCGGGGATGCCGCTCTGCCCGAACCCCCGCAGGTCGGGGACGACGACCTCGAAGCCCGCCCCGGCGAGCGGGGCGATGTTGCGCCACCAGATCCGCATCGTCTCCGGCCAGCCGTGGAGCAGGACGACGGCGAGCCCCGAGCCGCCCGGGGGCCGCGCGTGGACGTAGGCGATCTCCACCCCGGGACGGACCTCGGCCCGCTGGACGGGGAAGGCGGCGGGGTCGACGTCGGCGGCGGTCATGACGGCGAACCTACCCCGGTCCGGGCCCGCCCGCGCCCTATCATCCGCGTCCGCATGGAGCACCGCTACGAGCCGTCGCAGATCGAGCCCCGCTGGCAGGCGGTGTGGGAGGCCGAGCGCACCTGGGAGGTGAGCAACGACGCCGCTGCCGGGGAGGGCGAGACCTCGTACGTCCTGGAGATGCTCCCGTACCCCTCGGGTGAGCCGCACATCGGCCACCTCAAGGTCTACTCGGTCGGCGACGCCGTCGCGCACTTCCAGCGGCGCAACGGCAGGACCGTCCTGCACCCGATGGGCTACGACGCCTTCGGCCTGCCGGCGGAGAACCACGCGATCCGAACCGGTGTCCATCCGCGCGACTCGACCGCGGCGTCGATCGCCTCGTTCCAGCGCCAGTTCCGCGAGTGGGGCGTCTCGATCGACTGGTCGCGCGAGTTCGGCACGCACGAGCCGCGCTACTACCGCTGGACGCAGTGGATCTTCCTCCAGCTCTACGAGAACGGGCTCGCCTATCGCAAGGACGCCGCGGTCAACTGGTGTCCCGTCGACGCGACGGTCCTCGCCAACGAGCAGGTCGTCGACGGCCACTGCGAGCGCTGCGGCTCGGAGGTCGAGCTGCGCCAGCTCGAGCAGTGGTTCTTCAAGATCACCGACTACGCCGACCGGCTCCTCGACGACCTCGAGACGATCGAGTGGCCCGCGCACGTCAAGACGATGCAGCGCAACTGGATCGGCCGCTCCCAGGGTGCGCAGGTGACGTTCCGCTGCGAGGATCTCGATCCCGCGGACCCCATCGACTACCCCGTCTTCACGACCCGCCCCGACACGCTCTTCGGCGCGACGTTCTTCGTCATGGCGCCCGAGCACCCCGACGTCGTGCGCCTCGCCGAGGGGACCGGCAACGAGGCCGCTGTACGTGAGTACGTGGACCGCGCGCTCACGGGGGACAAGGAGGCACGGGGCGACGCCGAGCGCGAGAAGACCGGGGTCCCCCTCGGTCGCACGGTCACCAACCCCGTCAACGGCGAGCGCATCCCCATGTACGTCGCCGACTACGTGCTCATGGAGTACGGCACGGGCGCGATCATGGCGGTCCCCGGACACGACGAGCGCGACCACGCGTTCGCGACCGCCTACGGCCTGCCGATCCGCCGCGTCGTCTCCGGGCCCGACGGCGAGACCGGACCGCTCGACGAGGAGCCCTACGTCGGGGACGGCGCGCTCGTGAACTCCCACGCGGACTTCGACGGGATGCCCAACCGCGAGGCGCTCGACGCGATCACGGCGTGGCTCGACCGCGAGGGCAAGGGTCACGCCTCGGTCAACTACCGCCTGCGCGACTGGCTCCTCTCCCGTCAGCGCTACTGGGGTTGCCCGATCCCGATCGTCCACTGCGACGCCTGCGGCGTCGTGCCCGTCCCGGAGGCGGACCTGCCCGTCGTCCTGCCCGACGTCGAGGACTACGCTCCGAAGGGCCGCTCCCCGCTCGCCGCCGCCGAGGACTGGGTGCGTACGCCGTGCCCGGCCTGCGGGGCCGACGCGCGCCGTGAGACGGACACGATGGACACGTTCGTCGACTCGTCCTGGTACTTCCTGCGCTACTGCGACGCCGGCAACGACGACGCCGCCTGGGACCCCGAGGTCCTGCACCGCTGGATGCCCGTCGACCAGTACATCGGCGGGGTCGAGCACGCGATCCTGCACCTCATGTACGCGCGCTTCTTCTGCAAGGCGCTCGCGGACCTCGGTCACCTCGACGTGCAGGAGCCGTTCGCCCGGCTCTTCACGCAGGGGATGATCACCAAGGACGGCGCGAAGATGTCCAAGAACAAGGGGAACGTCGTGTCCCCGGGTTCGATCGTCGCCTCGCACGGAGCGGACACCGCGCGCTGCTACATCCTGTTCATCGGCCCACCCGACCAGGACGCCGACTGGTCCGACGAGGGGGTGGAGGGCGTCCACCGCTTCCTCGGCCGCCTCTGGCGCCTGAGCCGGGGCGCCGCGGAGGGCACGGCGAACGAGCGCGTGCCCGCGAACCTGTCGGACGACGACCTCGTCCTCATGCGCAAGGCGCACTGGGCCATCGACAAGGTGACCGCCGACATGTCGGGTCGCTTCGCGTTCAACACCGCGATCGCCGCCGTCATGGAGCTCACGAACGAGTGCTCGCGCTCGGTGAACGAGCCCGGGGTCCAGGTCGCTCCCGGGGTTCTGCGCTTCGCGCTCTCGACGGCCGCCTCGCTCCTCTTCCCGTTCGCGCCGCACGTCGGCGCCGACGCCTACGACCTCCTCACCGGGCGCCGCGTGTGGGAGGAGCCCTGGCCGGTCGCTGACCCCGCCTTCCTGCAGGAGGACACCTTCGAGCTCGTCTGCCAGGTCTCGGGGAAGGTCCGCGACCGCGTGACCGTGCCCGCGAGCGCGAGCGAGGAGGAGCTGCTCGCCGCCGCGCGGTCGGCGCCCAACGTCGTCACGCACCTCGAGGGCAAGACGGTCGTCAAGGAGATCGTGGTGCCGGGCAAGCTCGTCAACATCGTCGCGCGGTAGGTTCGTGCGGCGGGGGTGGACCCGGCGCCTCTCGGGTGGGAGGCTCGCGTCATGCGCGCCGACGAGCTCAGGTCCCTCCAGGCTCCGCTGAAGGAGCGCTACCGCGAGGACCCCTCGGCGGCCGTCGTGACGCTCACGGCCCGCGGCTCCCTCGACGAGGGCGTCGCCTGCTCGGTCGAGACGGGCCGGGCCGCCGCGACGGCCGGGCTCCATCCGGCCTCCGGGGGCGACGGCTCGCTCCTGTGCTCGGGCGACATGCTCCTGGAGGCGCTCGTCGCCTGCGCGGGCGTGACGCTGCGCGCGGTCGCCACCGCGCTCGAGATCCCCGTCGCCGGCGGGACCGTCGTCGCCGAGGGCGACCTCGACTTCCGCGGCACCCTCGGGGTCGATCGTGATGCCCCGGTCGGCGTGCGGGAGCTGCGGCTGCGCTTCGAGCTCGACACCTCGGCGGACCCCGAGCAGCTCGCCACGCTCATGAAGCTCACCGAGCGCTACTGCGTCGTCCTGCGGACACTCACCGCGGGCGTTGCGGTCACGACGACGGTCGAGACGGGGCACGCCGCCGAGATGTGACGCACGGCGTGGCGGGATCTGCGGCGTCCCGTCACCGCCGCGTGGTGAATCGTCACGCGCCGCGGCCTAGCCTCGGGTCGCGTGAACGAGATCGGGCGCGGACAGGTGGCGGTGTACGCGATCGTCGTCGCGCTCGTCGCCTTCCTGGGGGCGCGCGCGCTGCGCGCCCCGGTCGCCGAGGGGCCGGCCGCGGGAGCGGGCACGCCGTCCGAGGTCCGCTCCGCCGGAGACCTCGGCGGGGCGCGGGCCGGTACCCCGGACGGTGGCCCGGGGGCGGTGACGGTCGCCCGTGCGGGTGGGGGCCGCGTCGTCGTCCACGTCGCCGGGGCCGTACGTCGTCCCGGGGTCTACCGGCTGCGGGAGGGCGACCGGGTCGCCGATGCGGTGCGGCGCGCCGGCGGGCCGAGGAGCGGCGCCGATCTCGACGCGGTCAACCTCGCGGGCAAGGTCACGGACGCCCAGCAGGTGCTCGTCCCGCCTCGCGCGACCGCGGCGGGGGGTATGACGGCGGGCGTGGCGAGCGGGGGAGCCGCGGGAGCGCCGGGTCCGGACGGCGCGGCGAGCCCGGGGGTGCCGATCAACCTCAACACCGCGACGATCGAGCAGCTCGACACGCTCGACGGGGTCGGTCCCGCGACGGCGCAGAAGATCATCGACGAGCGCACCCGTCGCGGCGGCTTCCGCTCCGTCGACGACCTCGCCCAGATCCCCGGGATCGGCCCCAAGCGCCTCGCCACGCTCCGCGAGCAGGTCCGCGTGTGACGCCCGGGGCCGCCGAGCGTTCGCGACGGCGGGCCCGAGACGCGGGCCAGGCTCTCGCCCGGCTCGCCGGGGTCCTCTCCCGCCACCCGCGCCACCTCGGTCTCGCGGCCGTCGTCGCCGGTCTCCTCCTCGGACCCGGCGACCTGGGTCTCGCCGCGCTGGCAGGCGCCCTGCTCGGCGCCGTCATCGGGCGCCCGGGGCCGGCGACGGTGGTCGCGCTCCTCGCCGTCGGCGCCGGGCTCGCGGCCGAGGCGCGCCTCGCGGCCGTCCGGGGCGCGCCGGTGGAGAGCGCCGCCACGCGGACCGTCGACCTCCGTGCGACGCTGCTCGAGCCGATCCGCGAGCGCGCCCCTGGTCGGGCGACCGCGATCGTCTCCGTCGCGGGGGAGAGGGTCCTCCTGCGACTGCCACGGGAGGG
>JBFIDS010000201.1:0-6520 GCA_041603715.1 Paraconexibacter sp.
CCCGTGGTGGTGGTGCACCGGGGAGCCGTGGGCCGGGTCGCTCCAGCGCCGTTCCCCGGAGTGGTGGGTGCCGGCGGTGTTCGCGGCGGCACCCGGCTCGCAGAGCGCGGCACGCCCGGCCTGACAGGGCGCGCACGCGCCGCACACCGGAACGAACGCGAGGACGACGTGGTCACCGGGCACGAGCGTCGCCACCCCGGGGCCGACCTCCTCGACGACGCCCGCGGCCTCGTGGCCGATGGCCATCGGCATGACCCGCGGGCGGGAGCCGTCGATGACCGAGAGATCGGAGTGGCACAGGCCCGCCGCGCGGACGGCGAGACGCACCTCACCGGGGCCCGGCGGGGCGAGCGCGAGGTCGGCGACGGCAAGCGGGCGGGTCTCCGCGTAGGGCCCGGGCCGACCCATCTCCCGCAGCACGGCTGCGCGCACGGTCGCGCTCATGCGATCGCCTCGAGAGCGGCCCGCACGCCGTCGGGGATGGGGACCGGCCGCCGCGTCCCGCGGTCGACGAAGACGTGCGTGAAGTGTGCGCGAGCGAGCGGGGTCCCGGACTCCGCGGCGAAGAGCCCGACGTCGTAGGTGACGCTCGAGCGCCCAAGGCGCGACACCCGCAGGCCCGCATCGACGGTCTCGGGGTAGGCGACGGCGGCGAGGAAGCGGCAGCCGGACTCCGCGCAGACGCCGAACGCCTGCCCGGCGTGGATGTCGAGGCCGCCCCGGCGGATGAGGAACTCGTTGATGACCGTGTCGACGTAGGAGTAGTACTCCACGTTGTTCACGTGGCCGTAGACGTCGTTGTCCTTCCAGCGCGTCGTGATCGCGAGGTGGTGGGGATAGTCGCCGGCGTCGGGTGGAGCGGATGGATCGGGGG
This sequence comes from Paraconexibacter sp., assembly GCA_041603715.1. Classification (GTDB taxonomy): domain Bacteria; phylum Actinomycetota; class Thermoleophilia; order Solirubrobacterales; family Solirubrobacteraceae; genus Paraconexibacter. The sequence goes on from JBFIDS010000201.1 coordinate 875, forward strand.
TCACGCGCCCCATCCCACCACACGCCGCCCGGGAAGGTGAACCTCAGTTCCGGGCGACCATGACGACCCAGGAATGACGTTCGCGCGACGAGCCGCCAGCGCGCCCGCGCTCGCGTCCGCATCCGCGCCCTCACCCGCGCTCACGCCCGACCCCGCCGCTCAGGGGACGAGGAGGTCGACGTAGCCGTCGGCGATCTCCTGCGGGGTGAGCCGTCCGCGCGGGCGGTACCACTGCGCCGTGTGGTTGACCATCCCGAGGAGCGCCGAGAGCGCGACGCGCCGGTCGTCGAAGCGCAGGGCGCCCTCGCGACCTCCGCGACCGAGGAGGTCCTCGATCATCCGCTCGAACCGCTTGCGCGTCGTGCGCACCCCGCGCCACTGGGCGCCGTGCTCGATGACGTGGCGCTCCTGCTGGAAGACGAGCATGTGGTCACGGTGCGTGCACACGTGCTCGACCCAGAGCCGGACGACGGCGCGGAGCTGCTGCGCGGGATCGACGGTCTCGTCGGCGACGAGCGGCTCGATCCGCGCGAGGAGCGGGTCCATGAGCTCGTCGCAGATGCGGATGAGGAGCTGCTCCTTGCTCCCGAAGTAGTGGTAGAGCCCGCCCGCGGCGATCCCGACCTCCTTCGCAAGCTCCTGGACCGTCGTCTGGTCGTAGCCGCGCCGTGCGAACACCCCGGCGGCCGCGTCGACGACCTCCTGCTGGCGGCGGTCGTAGCGCTCGCGGAGCGCGGGGCGACTGGGAGGGGCGGCCATCGCCCGCAAGCCTAGCGTCAGCCCTGTGCGATCTGGAAATCCGAACGGCGATACGAACTTCGAATGCTCATTCGGTATTATGCCAGGCATGCTCTTCGATCTCGACGACGACACCGAGCTGCTGCGCCGCACCGTGCGCGACTTCGCCGTGAACGAGGTCGCCCCGGTTGCGGAGGAGCTCGACCGCACGAAGGCCTTCCCCTACGAGCTCGTCGCGAAGATGGGCGAGCTCGGCTGGATGGGCATCCCCTTCCCCGAGGAGCACGGCGGCGCCGGCGGGACGACACTGCAGTACACGGTCGCGATCGAGGAGCTCGCGCGGATCGACTCGTCGGTCGCGATCACGGTGTGCGCCCACAGCTCGCTCGGCACCCAGCCGATCCATCTCTTCGGCGACGAGCGCCAGAAGGCCGAGCTCATGCCGGACCTCTGCGCGGGGCGCCGGCTCGGCGCGTTCGGCCTCACCGAGCCGGAGGCCGGGAGCGACGCGGGCAATGTGCGCACCCGCGCGTCCCTCGACGCCGGGACGTGGACGATCAACGGTGCCAAGCAGTTCATCACCAACGCGGGGACCGATATCAGCGGCCACGTCGCCATCACGGCCCGCACCGCCGAGAACGAGATCTCGAGCCTCATCGTCCCCAACGGGACGCCCGGCTACGAGGTCGGCGAGGCGTACCGGAAGATGGGCTGGAACGCCTCCGACACGCGGCCGCTCTCGTTCACCGACTGCGAGGTCCCGGAGGAGAACCTCCTCGGGCCGCGCGGCGACGGGTTCAAGCAGTTCCTCCGCGTCCTCGACATCGGCCGCATCGGCGTGTCGGCGATGGGCGTCGGGCTCGCGCAGGGGGCACTCGACGAGGCCCTCGCCTACGCGAAGGAGCGCCAGGCGTTCGGCCAGTCGATCTCGAAGTTCCAGGCGATCCAGACGAAGCTCGCCGACATGGCGACGGAGATCGAGGCCGCCCGCCTGATCACCTACAAGGCCGCGTGGCTCAAGGACCAGGGCCGCGACTTCAGCCTCACCGCCGCGATGGCGAAGCTGAAGACGGGCCGGGTCGCCGTCCGCGCCGCCGAGGAGGCCGTGCAGATCCACGGCGGCTACGGCTACATCGAGGAGTACCCGGTGTGCCGCTTCTACCGTGACGCGAAGATCCTCACGATCGGCGAGGGCACCGACGAGGTCCAGCACATGGTCATCGCGCGTGCCCTCGGCGCGTAGGGTCCACGGAGCCACCATGCTCGAGAGCGTCCTCATCGCCAACCGCGGCGAGATCGCGGTCCGCATCGCGCGGACGTGCCGCGAGCTCGGCGTCCGAACGGTCGCGGTGTTCAGCGACGCCGACGCCGACGCGCCGCACGTGCGCGTCTGCGACGACGCGGTCCGGCTGCCGGGGCGCCTGCCCCGCGACACCTACCTGCGGGGCGACCTCGTCATCGACGCGGCCCGGCGGACCGGGGCCGCGGCGATCCACCCCGGTTTCGGCTTCCTCAGCGAGAACGCCGGCTTCGCCCGCGCCGTGGAGAAGGCCGGACTCGTGTGGGTCGGGCCGCCCGCCGCCGCGATCGACCTCATGGGCTCGAAGACCGCGGCCAAGCGCGCCGCCGAGGAGGCCGGCGTCCCGGTCGTCCCCGGCGTGCACCGCGAGGGCCTCACCGACGACGACATCCTCGAGTGGGCCGACGGCGCAGACGTCCGCTATCCGCTGCTCGTGAAGGCCGCGGCCGGCGGGGGCGGACGCGGCATGCGGGTCGTCGCCGATCGCGGCGGGCTGCCGGAGGCGCTCGGCGCCGCGCGGCGCGAGGCGGCCTCCGCGTTCGGGGACGACGCCCTGCTCGTCGAACGCTACCTCCCCCGCGCGCGGCACATCGAGGTCCAGGTGATCGCCGACGCCCACGGCACGGTCCTCCACCTCGCCGAGCGCGAGTGCTCGCTCCAGCGCCGCCACCAGAAGGTCATCGAGGAGGCGCCGTCCCCCGTCGTCGACGACGCCCTGCGCGCGCGCCTGGGTGCCGAGGCGGTCGCGCTCGCGCAGGCGTGCGGCTACGTCGGCGCCGGGACCGTCGAGCTCATCGCCGACATGGACGACCCGGCCGAGCATTACTTCCTGGAGATGAACACGCGCCTCCAGGTCGAGCACCCCGTCACCGAGCTCGTCACGGGAGTCGACCTCGTCGCGCTGCAGCTCCGCGTCGCCGCGGGCGAGCCGCTCGGCCTCACCCAGGACGACGTGTCCGTCACCGGCCATGCGATCGAGGCGCGGCTGTACGCCGAGGACGCGTCGTTCATGCCGAGCGCCGGTCGCGTCCTCCTCTCGCGGGTGCCCTCGGGCCCAGGGGTGCGGGTCGACGGCGCGCTCGAGACCGGGCAGGACATCGGCACCGACTACGACCCGATGCTCGCGAAGATCGTCGCCCACGGCCCGGACCGGCCGACGGCGCTCGCGCGTCTCGACCGGGCGCTCCGGGCGACGACGACCCTCGGCCTCACGACGAACGCCTGGACGCTTCGCGGCCTCCTCGGCGTCGACGCGGTCCGCACCGGATCGATGCACACCGCGCTCGTCGAGGAGATCGCGGGCGACCTCCCCGCCGTCCCCGTCGACGACGCGCTCAGCGCGACCGCGCTGCTGTGGGCGCTCCTCGCGCGCGAGACCGCGCCCGACGACCCGTTCGAGATCCGCGACGGCTGGCGCCCGAGCGGCCGCGGCCGGCTGCACTGGCGTCTGCTCGCCGGCGAGGGCGCCGGTCCGGGCGCGCGGGAGCGCGACGTCGTCCTGCACGGCTCCCCGGAGGAGTCCGAGATCGTCCTCGACGGCGACACCGATGAGCCCCGTCGCCGGTCGGCGAGCGTCGCACGCCTCGGGCCGGACCGCATCGCGGTCACGCTCGACGACACGCGCCACGAGGTGACCTACGCGCTCGCATCCGACGGCACGATCTGGGTCGGCGCCGACGGATGGGCGCTGCCCGTCCGCCAGGCCGTGGGCGCCGCCGACGCCGCGGGCACTGCGTCGGGCACCCTCGTGGCGCCGATGCCGGGACTCGTCCTCACGGTGCGCGCCCCGCAGGGCACCGAGGTGGAGGAGGGCGACCCCGTCGTGGTCCTGGAGTCGATGAAGATGGAGCTCGTCGTCGCCGCTCCGATGGACGGCGTCGTGACCGAGGTGACCGTCGCCGAGGGCGACCGCGTCACCGTCGGCCATGTTGTCGCGATCGTGGAGCCCGCCGCCGGCGGCCCGGAAGGAGACCCCACATGAGCCGTGCCCTGCGCCCCACCGCGCGCACCGACGACGACACCGCCCGGGCGAACCGCGCGGCCCACGAGGCCCTGCTCGCCGACCTCCGCGCCCAGCTCGACCGGGTGCACGCGGGTGGCGGCGAGGTCGCCGTCGAGCGCCACGTGAAGCGCGGCAAGCTGCTCGTCCGCGACCGCGTCGAGCGGCTGTGCGACCGCGGCTCGGCGTTCCTGGAGCTCTCGCCCCTCGCCGCCCACGGCCTCTACGACGACGCCGCCCCGGGCGCGGGGATCGTCACCGGGATCGGGCGCGTGTCCGGCCGTCTCTGCGTCATCGTCGGAAACGACGCGACGGTCAAGGGGGGCACCTACTACCCCGTCACCGTGAAGAAGCACCTGCGGGCGCAGGAGATCGCGCTGCGCAACCACCTGCCGTGCATCTATCTCGTCGACAGCGGCGGGGCGTTCCTCCCCGAGCAGGACGAGGTCTTCCCCGACAAGGACGACTTCGGGCGCATCTTCTTCCATCAGGCGCAGCTCTCCGCGAAGGGCGTCCCGCAGATCGCCTCGGTCATGGGCTCGTGCACGGCGGGCGGCGCCTACGTGCCGTCGATGAGCGACGAGACCGTCATCGTCCGCAACCAGGGCACGATCTTCCTCGGCGGCCCGCCGCTCGTGAAGGCGGCGACCGGCGAGGAGGTGAGCGCGGAGGATCTCGGCGGCGGCGACCTGCACTCGCGCACGAGCGGCGTGACGGACCATCTCGCGGCCGACGACGCCGATGCGCTGCACCGCGTGCGCTCGATCGTCGCGACGCTCGGCGACGCGCCCCCGCCACCGTGGACGACGCGTCCCTCCGAGGAGCCGGCGGTCGACCCCGAGGATCTCCTCGCGGTCGTCCCGCCGAGTCCGCGCACGCCCTACGACGTGCGCGAGATCATCGCCCGCGTCGTCGACGGCTCCCGCGTTCACGAGTTCAAGGAGCACTACGCCGAGACGCTCGTCACCTGCTTCGCCCACATCCACGGGCATCCCGTCGGCATCATCGGCAACAACGGGGTGCTCTTCGGCGAGAGCGCGCGCAAGGGTGCGCACTTCATCGAGCTGTGCGACCAGCGCGGGATCCCGCTCCTCTTCCTCCAGAACATCAGCGGCTTCATGGTCGGCCGCGAGTACGAGGCCGGGGGCATCGCCCGCGACGGCGCGAAGATGGTCACCGCCGTCGCGACGGCTCGCGTACCGAAGATCACCGTGATCGTCGGCGGTTCGTTCGGCGCCGGCAACTACGGGATGTGCGGGCGTGCGTACGACCCGCGCTTCCTCTTCATGTGGCCCAACGCGCGGATCAGCGTGATGGGCGGCGAGCAGGCGGCGACCGTCCTGGCGACCGTGCGTCGCGACCAGCTCGCAGCGCGCGGGGTCGACTGGCCGCAGGAGGAGGAGCAGGAGCTGCGCTCGTCCATCGAGGGGCAGTTCGAGCACCAGGGCCACCCGTACTACTCGAGCGCGCGTCTGTGGGACGACGGCATCATCGACCCGCGCGACACCCGCACCGTGCTCGGCATCTGCCTCTCGGCGGTGCACGCGAACGTCCTCCAGGGCACGACGCGCTACGGCGTGTTCCGGATGTGACCGGGCCCCCGTCCGCA
>JBFIDS010000202.1:0-6487 GCA_041603715.1 Paraconexibacter sp.
CACCTCGTCGCTGTCGCCGCTGTGGCCGAACACGCGGAGCGCCTGGTGGATCGCCTCGACCGAGAGCTCGGGGGGCTCACGACTCACCATGCCCGCCTGCATGACGTGCGGCAGGCCGGCATGCCGCGCGCGCCCCCGTCGCCCGTCCCGGCGAAGACGATCCCCGCGTCGGCGTGGGCGCCGTCGGTGATCGACGTCTTCTCACCGGTGAGCCGCTGCCCCGCACGGTCCTTCTCGGCCCGCGTGGTGAGGGCGGCGGCGTCGGACCCGTGGTCGGGCTCGGTGAGGCAGGACGCGGGTGGTGCGCGCGGCGATCGCCGCCATCGTGCAGGCGGACTCGGGTCCCGCCGGCGCCAGCCTCCTCGCGCGCACGCGCACGCGCGCGGACGTGCGCGTGCGAGAGCGCCCGCAGATGCCCGCGGGCGCAGGCCGCCGACGCGCACTAACCTGCGCGGCCTATGCCCATCACCCTCACCTCCGAGCAGGAGGACTTCGTCGCGGCGATCCGCGACTTCTGCGCACGCGAGTGCGGGACACGCGAGCAGCGCGACGCGCTCGACGGCAGACGGCATCCGCACAACGCCGAGATCTACAAGAAGATGGCGGACCTCGGGTGGCTCGGCGTCGCGATCCCCGAGGAGCACGGCGGCTCCGGCGGAGGCCTCGTCGACATGTGCCTCTTCCTCGAGGAGACCACCCGCGGTCTCGCCCCGATCGGCGGCTACGGCGTGACGATGATCGTCGCCGGCGCCTACGAGCGCTTCGGCACCGCGGAGCAGAAGGAGCGGATCCTCGGCGGGATCGCCGCGGGCAACGTCGAGGCGATCGCGATGTCCGAGCCCGAGTCCGGCTCCGACGTCGGCTCGCTCAAGTGCCGCGCGGTCCGCGACGGCGACCACTTCGTCGTCAACGGCCAGAAGACGTGGATCTCCGAGGCCCACCTCGCCGAGAACATCCTCCTCGTCTGCCGGACCGACTCCTCCGGGGCCAAGCACGAGGGCATCACGATGCTCGAGGTCCCCGCCGACTCACCGGGCATCGAGATCCGCCGGATCGAGACGATGGGCGGCGAGGTCGTCAACGACGTCTTCTTCACCGACGTGAAGGTCCCGGCCGAGAACGTCCTCGGACAGGAGGGCAACGGCTGGATGCAGCTCATGGCCGGGCTCAACGTCGAGCGGCTCATCATCGCGGCGCTCGCGCTCGGGATCGCCCAGCGCGCGTTCGACGACGTGCTCGCCTACGTGAAGGAGCGCGAGCAGTTCGGCCGGCCGATCGGCTCGTTCCAGGCGCTGCGCCACCGGATCGCCGACCTTGCGACCGAGCTGGAGTGCTGCCGTCTCCTCACCTACGACGTCGCGTCCGCGGTCGACGCGAACCCCGGCGCCATCTTCCCGCGCGAGGCGTCGATGGCGAAGCTCAAGGTCACCGAGGTCGCCAAGCAGATGACCCTCGAGGGCATGCAGATGATGGGCGGCTACGGCTACGCGACCGAGTACGACATGGAGCAGCTCGTGCGCCAGAGCCTCGTGATGACCATCCTCGGCGGGACGTCCGAGATCCAGCGCGAGATCGTCGGCAAGACCTACGGCCTGTAGGCCACGCCGCCCGCTGCGCCGCCGTCCGGCGGAGGCGCAGCGGGGCGCGGCGTCAGAGGACGCCGAGCACCGTCCGCGGACGGAAGGCCTCGGTGCCCCGGGCCAGCGTCACGTCGGGGCCGGCGCCCGCGCGCAGGTAGTCGAGCGCACGTGAGAGGTCGCTCACCCCGTTCGAGCCCGGGACCGGCAGGATCGCGAGCGTCGAGAGGACGCCGAGCGCGCGGCCGCTCCCGTCGAGGAACGCGCTACCGGAGTCACCGGGGATACCCGGCGTGAGCGTGGTGACGGGGTGGTTCCATCCCGCGCCCTCCGTGCCGAGGCTCCCGCCGTCCTTGGGCTTCAGGAACTCGAGTCCGAGGCGCAGCGAGGAGTTGCCGTAGCTGAAGACGCGGTCGAAGAGGTCGGTCCCCGACGCGTTCAGGCCGGTCGGACCGCCCCAGAACGGGATCGACGGATTCACGGAGCCCCGGTCGGCCCGGGCGAGGCGGACGAGCGCGAAGTCGTTGAAGTCGCAGGTGTCCGCGTCCTGCTCGTCGCGCGCCTGCATCTCGAGCCAGGAGCTGTAGGCGAGAACCCCGGGGCGGCTCGCGCCCTCGACCTCGACCTCCGTCCCGAGCGGCAGCGAGCTCGCCTCGCACCCGTTCGTCGCCGTCTGCTCGTCGGTGCTCGCGCAATGCGCGGCCTGACCGATGTAGATCTCCCCCGCCGGGTCGTGGAACACGAAGTTCGCCGTGCACTGACCGGCATCCTCCGTGAACGTCTGCACGCCGGGTGTGACGGACGCCGAGCCGGCGGGGGCCCAGTCCGGCGCCGCGGAGACGGCCGGCGCGGTGGTGAGCATCACCACCGTCGACGCCAGGGCGAGGATGAGCAAACGCATTCTCGTGGCGGTCATCACTCGACGGTACCGCGACGGAGTGTCGCGCAACAAAGACGAACCCACTTTGGCGCACGTGCCGTATCGTCAGTGAGGGACCGTGAGCGAGCGCCGACCGACTGCAACCCCGATCGCCCCGCGCGTCGACGACGAGGCCGCCCGACGCCGTGACGATCTCTCGCTCGCGCTGCGTGCTGCGAACATGGGCTGGTGGGAGTGGGACCTCCCCGACGGCGAGATCCGCTGGTCCGAGGGCCACGAGATCAGCCACGGCACCGATCGGGCCGGGGTCCCGCGGAGCTACTCCGACTACCTCGCCCGCCTGCACCCCGAGGATCGTGCGCGCATGGACGCCACGATCCGGGAGGCGATCGCGTCCCGGGGCTCCTACGAGACCGAGTTCCGGACGGTGTGGCCGGACGGCACGGTCCACTGGATGCACGGTGTCGGCCGGTGCTTCGTCGACGAGAGCGGCGAGCCCGTCCGCCTCGCCGGCGTCGCGCGGCTCATCGACGATCAGGTCGCCGCGCGGCACGCCGTCCGCGACGCGGAGCAGCGCTTCCGCCGACTCGCCGACCTCGCCCCCATCCTGCTCTGGAAGACCGACGCGAGCGGCGGCACGACGTTCGTCAACGAGCCGTGGGCCGCCTTCACCGGCCGCCCGCCGACCGACGCCCTCGGTCACGGGTGGGAGTCGTCGGTCCACCCCGACGACGTCGCGGACTGCCGCGCCGCCCGTGCGACCGCGCACGCACGACAGGGCGGGTTCGAGGTCGAGTACCGGCTGCGGCGCGCGGACGGGAGCTACCGCTGGGTGCTCGACCGTGGACGCGCCCGCCACGAGAACGATGTTTTCGTCGGCCACGTCGGAGGCTGCGTCGACATCCACGAGCGCAAGGAGGGCGAGGACCGCGCGCGGGCCGCCGCCGAGACCCGCGCGATCCTCGACGCGATCTACGCCGACGCCCCGATCGGGCTCGCGTTCTTCGACACCGAACTGCGGTACGCCCGCGTCAACGCCGCCCTCGCGGAGATCAACGGCGTTCCCGCCGCGGACCACATCGGCCGGACGACCGCCGAGCTGCTCCCTGAGATGGATCCGCAGATCTCGGCCGACATCGGCGACGTCCTGCGCACCGGCGAGCCGATCGTCGACGTCGAGGTGACCGGCTCCACGCCGGCGGCGCCCGGTTGCCCCCGCCATTACCAGGTGAGCTACTACCGGGTCGCGCTCGAGGACGGCGAGCCGCTCGGCGTCGGCGCGACCGTCATCGACGTCACCGAACGCCGGAACGCCGAGACCGAGCGGGAGACGCTCCTCGTGGCCGAGCAGCGCACCCGCCGGGCGCTCGAGGCCGCGCACGCGCGCTCGTCGTTCCTCGCCCGACTCGGCGCCGTGCTCGAGCGGTCCCTCCAGATCGAGGACACGCTCGCCGACGTCGTCGCGCTGCTCCGGGACGGGCTCGCCGATGTCGTCGCGATCGACGTGGCCCAGGAGGGCCGGCCGCCGCGTCGCCTCGGTCAGACCGGCGTTCCAGGGTCGCCCGCCCGGCCCGAGGACGCCCCGGCGAACCGGGCGGTCCCGCTCATCGCGCGAGGCCACCACGTCGGTGCGATCAGCCTCGGTTGGCTGGACCCCGACCATCTCCCCCAGGGGGCGGACGCCCGCCACCTCGCGGACGTCGCCCAGCGCATCGCCCTGTGGATCGACAACGCGCTGCTCTACGCGGAGAGCGAGCACGTCGCGACGACCCTGCAGGCCGGGCTCCTCCCGCCCGCGCTCCCGGAGATCCCCGGCGTGAAGACCGCGGCCCGGTACATCCCCTCAGGCGCCTCGACGGACGTCGGCGGCGACTTCTACGACGTGTTCGAGACCGACTCGGGCGGCTGGAGCCTCGTCGTCGGCGACGTGTGCGGCAAGGGGGCCGGTGCGGCGTCGGTCACCGCGCTGGCCCGCTACACCCTGCGAGGCGTGAGCACGGTGGGCGCGTCGACGCCGACCCGGGACCTCGCCCTCCTCAACCGGGCGCTGCTCAACGACGCGACGCCCGACCGCTTCCTCACCGCCGTCATCGTGCACCTCGACACCCCGACCGCCGAGCGGCCCGTCACGCGCCTCCGCGTCGCCTGCGCGGGCCATCCGCCGCCGATCGTCCTGCGTCGCTGTGGCGAGATCGAGACGATCGATGTCCGCGGCCCGCTCCTCGGCGTGCTCCCCGACGCCGAGTGGCCGGTGGTCGAGGCGGAGCTGGCCGCCGGGGACGCGCTCGTGCTCGCGACGGACGGGGTCACGGAGGCCGACCGGTCGGACCCGATGGGCTCGGCGGAGCTGGGCGCGCTCCTCGCGCGCGAGGTGGGGAGCGCGAGCTCGTCCCCGGACGAGCTCGCGACCGCCGTCGAGGCGATCGCGAGGCGTCGCTCGGGGGGACGCCTGCGTGACGACGTCGCCGTCCTCGTCGTCCGCGTCGACGGCGTCTGAGACGGCACCGACAGTGCCTGGATCGACCCGCACGCTGAGCGCCACCGAGTTCTCCCAGATCACCGGGGTCTCGCGCGAGCGGCTGCGGACCTGGGAGCGCCGACACGGGTTTCCGGAGCCGCACCGCGTCGGCCGGGGACCGCGGCGCTACGCGGTGGACGACGCCCCGAGGGTGGTCGCGGTCCGGCGCGCCATCGAACGCGGCGTTCCCGTGACGGTCGCCATCAAGGATGCGCGTGACACACCGCGTGCGGGACTCTCGGATCCGGCGCGCGCGGCCCTCGCCGAGCACGCTCCGATCGCGATCGTCGTGGTATCGGGTCCGGAGCCGATGCGCATCGAGGAGGTCAACGCCGTCGTGCGGGCCCGTCCGGGCGCCCCCGGTCCCGGCGACGACCTCCTCGCCGTGGCGCCGTGGTACGCGGAGCACCCGGGGTGCGCGCGGCTCATGCGGCTGTTCGCCGGGGACTCGGTCGCCACGTCGGTCGAGCATCCGGACTGGATGGCCGCGATGACCGGGACGGCGAACGCGATCGCCTATCGGCTGCCCCAGGAGAGCGGCCGGCCCCCGCTGATCGCGCTCGTCGGGATCGACACCGCCCGCGAGCGCCAGGTCCGCCGTGAGCTGCAGGAGTCCGAAGAGGGTCGGGAGGCGCTCCGCGAGGCGCTGGAACGTCAGACGAGCTGGTCGAAGGCGACCGCCTCGGTGGTTCGCGCGACGCGGCGTCACTCGGGGACGGATGCGCTCGCCGCCGCGGCGGACGAGCTCGTGCGTCACGCGGGGGTGCTCGATGCCGCGATCGCGCCGTACATGACCGGCTCGCTCGTCCTCGGCCGCTCGAGTCGCGGCCTGCTCGGGCCCGCCATGGTCACGGTGGCCGCCTACGAGGAGCTCGCGGCGGCGTTGCGCGACGACGAGCCGGCGTGGCTGGGCCGCAGTGCCGCTGCCGCCCTCGGGTGCCCGGACGGTCTCCACTGCGACGTCGTCCCGGTCGTCGCCGCCGGCGAGACGCTCGGAGCCCTCGTCCTCCTCGCCGACGAGCGTGAGAACCTCGCCGACGTTCCGCCGGATCTGTTCATCACCGTCTCGACCGTCGTCGGCTTCGCGCTCATGCGCGAGCGGGTGATGGACGAGCTGCGCAGCTAGACGACGGGCCGGAACGCACGAGGCCCCGGGCGGATGGTCCGGGGCGTCGTGATGCCGGTGCTGCGCTGCGCGGAGGTCCCGCGTTCAGACCGTCGACCGTCGGCCGCCTCCGTAGACGCCGCCGGGAATGCCGGCGAGGAGGACGAGGATCGCGGCGACGATGCCGACGATGGACGGAAGGCCGAGCGCGACGCACAGGAAGTAGACGAGGGCGGCGACGAGAACGGCGACGAGAATGGAGATCATGCGGGACTCCTCTGACGGGGACGATGACGTTGGTCCTCAGGTACCCGCCGGGGGTGGCGACAAACGGCTGCTGGACGTTTCTCACGTCTGCCTCATGAGGCACGGCCGACCGTGCGTGCCGGGCCCGCGCGAGGGGCGAC
>JBFIDS010000203.1:0-6461 GCA_041603715.1 Paraconexibacter sp.
CGTCACGGCGTCCGATGCCGACCTGCGGTCCGTCCCGACCCCCCTGGGGGATGCGGTCGCGGTGGCACGCGCGGCGGCCGCCGACCCCACGGCCGCGGACCTCGCGCTCGTCGTCGAGGCCGTCCGTGAGGGCTATCTCCTGCACTACGCGCCCGGCTCCGCGCGCGTCGTGCGCACCGACGACCCGCATCTCGCCCTGCTCGCGGGTGACCGGCTCTATGCGCTCGGTCTCGCCCGGCTCGCCGATCTCGGCGACCTGGAGGCGGTCGCCGAGCTCGCCGACGTCATCGCGTTCTGCGCCGCGGCGCACGCCGCGGACGACGAGGAGCTCGCCGACGCGGTGTGGGAGGCGGGCGCGGCGGCCGTCGGAGCGGGGCGATCGGGACCGATCTCGGCCGCGAAGGATCGGGTCCGAACGAACGATCCGTCCGCCGCATCCGCCCTTCGCATGGCCGCGCGCCAGCTCAGGCAGGACGTGGCGCGCTGAAGCAGAACCGGTGCCGTACCCGGCCGGCGGGCCCGTATCGTGGACCTCGCGATAATGGTCCCGGGCCTCACCGAGACCCCGACGCGCCCGGCGCGAGGAGCATCAGTGTCCGACCGCAGGAAAGCCAAGAGCAACAGCACGATCGACCGCCAGGTCCCCGGAGCCTTCGAGGGGGAGACGGTCACCCGTCGCCGCCTGATGACCGGGACCGCCCACGCGGCCGGCGCCGTCGCGGCGTCCGCATTCCTCCTCCCGTCGCTCGGGTTCGCGCTCGGCCCGATCTTCGAGGAGTTCGACCAGCCGTGGCAGGACGTCGGCGCGCTGGACGAGATCCCCGACGACAGCTACATCCCCAAGACCTACACGCAGGTCAGCGGGATCGGGCAGGCCGGCAAGTCCACGATCTACCTGCGGCGTCGCAACGAGCAGATCGACGAGGAGGCGAGCGACCAGTACAACCAGGTCGTCGCGCTCTCGTCGCGGTGCATGCACCTCGGCTGCCCGGTCCGCTTCGTCTCGGCGGCCAAGCGCTTCATCTGCCCGTGTCACGGCGGCGTCTACGACTTCGTCGGCCGGGTCGACGGCGGCCCGCCGGTCCGCCCGCTCGACCGCTACTACACGCGCGTCGTCCAGGGCCGGGTCGAGATCGGACCCCGGTTCTCGGTCAACGACGAGCTCGAGCGGTTCTCGCCCCGTGACCCCGGGGCGCCCCTCGACGGTGTCGGCCAGTACCTCTACCCGTCGCGTCCCTCCATCCGGAAGCTCTCGGAGTAAGCCTTGCCCAAGCTGAAGCTCCCCCTGCCCCCCGTCCCGCCCCAGCTGCAGCCGCTCCCGAAGCGGCCGGGCCAGCCCAACCCGGGGCCCATCGAGACCGCCAAGGAAGCCGGGATCTCGGCCGTCGACTGGGTCGACGAGCGCACGAGCCTCTCCGGCGGCGCGCGCTGGATGATGTTCCGCAAGGTCCCCAAGGGGACCAACTGGTTCTACACGCTCGGCTCGGCGACGATGTTCGCCTTCCTCAGCCAGGCCGTGACGGGCGTCTTCCTCGCGATGTACTACCGGCCGGACGCCGCCTCCGGCGCGTACGAGTCGATTCGCTACATCAACGACGAGGTCTTCCTCGGCGAGATCGTCCACGGGATGCACAAGTGGGGCTCGTCGGTGATGGTGATCCTCATCTTCCTCCACATGGCGAGGACGTTCTTCTTCGGCGCGTACAAGTACCCGCGTGAGCTGAACTGGGTCATCGGCGTCGTCCTCCTCATCCTCACGATGACGATGTCGTTCACCGGCTACCTGCTGCCGTTCGACCAGCGCTCCTACTGGGCGACGATCGTCGGCGTGAACATCAACGGCACCGGCCCGCTCGTCGGTCCGTTCCTGTCCGACGTCCTGCGCGGCGGGCCCGAGTTCGGGGCCACGACGCTGTCGCGGTTCTACGCGATCCACATGCTGCTCGTGCCAGGGTTGATGGCGGCGCTCATAGGCGCGCACCTGTATCTCGTCGCGAAGCTCGGGACGACCGCGCCGCCCTGGGTCCGGGCGGACGACTACACCGCGAAGGACGAGGAGCAGGCGTGAACAAGCAGGAGAAGGAGAAGTACCTTCGCGAGTACTCCGTCCTCAAGGCCCAGGGCAAGCCGTTCTGGCCCTACGCCGTCGCGAAGGACGGCCTCATGGCCTGCGTGGTCATGGCCGTCATCCTCCTCATGGCGCTCATCCTGGGCGCCGAGCTCGGCCCGAAGGCCGACCCGACCACGACGACCTACACGCCCCGCCCGGAGTGGTACTTCTTCTTCCTCTTCGAGCTGCTCAAGGTCATCAAGCCGCCGGAGTTCGTCCCGCTCGCGACGATCGGCATCCCGACCGTCTGCATGATCCTGCTCTTCCTGCTGCCGTTCTACGACCGCGGGCCGGAGCGGCGTCCCGAGAAGCGGCCGATCGCCACGACGGCGGGCATCTTCACGATCTTCGCGATGGGCTACCTCACGTACCTCGGCTCGGAGGCCGGCGCGCCGACGATGATCGAGGGGGAGACCCCGCAGCGGATCGTCGCCCAGGGACCGGGGGTGACCGAGATGTACGAGCAGGGCAAGCTCGTCGTCGCCCAGTCGGGTTGCCTCGCGTGCCACAAGATCGGCGAGAACGGCAACGACGGACCGGGTCCCGAGCTCACCGACATCGCCACGCGCCTTCCGAAGCAGGCGATCGAGCAGACGCTCGTCAACCCGACCTCGCCGATGCCCGCCTACCGCGAGCTCCAGGCCAACGAGCCGGAGAAGTTCGCGGCGATGGTCGAGTTCCTCGGACAGCTGAAGGACTGACCCTGTCCGCCCGGCACGGATCATCCGGCCGGGCCGACGGGTGCGTACCCCTCTCGTGGTGACGCCCGCCGACACCGCCCCTCCGACCCCGCTCGGCCCCGAGGCCGGGCGGCTCGAGGAGCCGCAGGTCCGCGCGATGTTCGATCGGATCGCGCGGTTCTACGACGGCATGAACTCCGTCATGACGGCGGGGCTGCACCACCGCTGGCGCGCCCGCGCGGCGGACCTCGCGGCCGTCGGCCCCGGCGACCGCGTGCTCGACGTCGCGTGCGGGACCGGCGACCTCGCGATCGAGCTGCGGTCGCGCGTCGGGGCGGACGGCGAGGTCATCGGGTCGGACTTCTCGGAGGGCATGCTCGAGCTCGCTCGCCGCAAGGAGCCGTCGCTGCGGTTCGAGTGGGGCAACGCGCTCGAGCTCCCGTACGAGACGGACAGCTTCGACGCCGCGACGGTCGGGTTCGGTGCGCGCAATTTCAGCGACCTCGACGCGGGCTTGCGCGAGATGACCCGTGTCGTGAAGCCCGGGGGCCGTGTCGTCGTGCTCGAGATCACGACGCCGACGAAGCCGCCGCTCTCCACGTTCTTCGGGCTCTGGTTCGACCGGGTCGTCCCGATGATCGGCAAGGTGGCCGGGGACGCGGAGGCCTACGAGTACCTCCCCAACAGCGTCAAGCGGTTCCCCGATGCGCACGCGCTCGCCGCGCGCATGGACGACGCCGGGCTCGTGCGCCTGCGCTACGTGCTCACGGCAGGCGGGATCATCGCGATCCACGTCGGCGAGAAGCCGACCGCACCGTGAGCGCACCGGCGCGCTCTGCCGGCCCCGACCCGTCGAGCCGTCCTGCCGCCGTGCCTATCCCCGCCCTCAGCGCCGATGTCGCCCCCATCGTCGAGGCGGCCGGGGACCACGTCGTCCCGCTGCTCGCCCGCGTGGAGGCGCGCCTCGCGGAGGTCGCGGCGGCCGGTGGCCCCGTACTCGCCCCGCACGGCGGGGCGACGATCACCGCGGGCGGCAAGCGTCTGCGCCCGCTTCTCGTCGTGCTCGCCGCCGGCCCCCCGCCCGGCGACGCCGAGGACCTCGTCCGCGCGGCGACCGCGGTCGAGCTCGTCCACAGCGCCACGCTCGTCCACGACGACGTCCTCGACGCGGCCTCGCTGCGGCGCGGCGCACCCACGGTCGTGGCCACGGCAGGGCCCGGGATGGCGACGAGCGTCGGGGACCAGCTCTTCGCGCGCGCGTTCAGCCTCCTCGTGCACTCCGGTGATCCGGCGAGGGTCCGTGCCCTGTCGCGCGCCGGCTCCGCGCTCGCCCAGGGGGAGCTGCTGCAGCGCGCCGACGCCTGGGACGCGACGATCTCGCTCGACCGCTACCTCCTGCGCTGCGAGCTGAAGACCGCGCGCCTGTTCGAGGCGGCGTGCACGCTCGGGGTCCTCGCCGGGGGCGCGCCACGCGACCCGGCTCCGCTCGCCGAGTTCGGCCGTCACGTGGGTGTCGCGTTTCAGATCCTCGACGACGTCCTCGACGTCGCGGGGCCCGCGTCACGGACGGGGAAGCACCGCGGGACCGACCTGCTCGACGGGACGGTGACGCTGCCGTTCATCCTCGCGCGGGAATCCGATCCGTCGCTGGCCGCCGTCGACCCGCGGAGCATCCGCACGCCCGAGCGTGCGGAGGAGATCTGCGACGCCGTCGCGGCGACGGGAGCTCTCGACGCGGCGCGGGCCCGGGCTCTGCAGCTCGTCGCCGAGGCGAAGGACGGCCTGCCCGGCGATCTCGCGCCCGCCCAGCACGCCGCCCTGGACCTCGTCGCCGACGGCGTCGTGGCCCGGTACAGCTGACCTGCGGGTCTAGAAGTCCTCGGGGAGGATGAGGTCGGCGTCGAGGGCGCTCACGAAGCGCTCGATCTCGCCCTCCATGTTCGCCTTCAGCAGGCGGCGGAGGTCAGCGACGACGGCCTCGGTCCCGCGATCGAGCGTCGCGTCGAACCGCTCGACGACGGACTGCTCGAAGACGCCGGTGCCGTGCCACTCGCAGTTCGGGCAGCGCAGCGAGACCTCCCAGTGGCGGCTGCCGGCCTCGTTCCACTCGGTGGGGTAGACGAGCTCCGAGCCGCACGAGCCGCAGATGTGCAGGTCCTCGTCGGTGCTCGGCGTCTGGGTGCCGGCGGGGGCCGCGGCGACGGCGTCGGAGTGGACCACCTGATCGTCGAAGTAGACGACCTCGATGGTCTTCCCGGACGGGAGGACGACCCGGCGAACGTAGTGGTTTTGATCCGTGTCTCGTGCCATTTCGCAAACCCCTTTGACAGCCCATACATCGGCCGTACGCGGGGCCAGCTTGAGGACCCTGTGGAAAAACCTCCCCCCTTCTCCGTCGCGGCCCTCGACCGCCCCCGCTACCCTGCGATGGAATCCCACGAAACGGAACTCTCCGCATGCCCAACATCGGACCCCTCGAGCTGGCGATCGTCCTCCTCATCGTTCTCATCATCTTCGGCCCGAAGCGTCTGCCGGGGCTCGGCCGTCAGCTCGGCTCGGGGATGCGGGAGTTCAAGGACTCGATCTCCGGCAAGGCGAAAGACGACGACGACGAGCTCGACGAGCGCCCGCAGGTGACCGCGGCTCCCGAGCACCGCGTCCACGACGAGCAGCGCGACGACGCGAAGATCTCGGGTTCCTGAGCCCGACCCTCCCGGACCGCAGCGCACACCCCCATGTCGTCCACTCTCGTTCGCCCGATCGGGCACGAGGACAGGCTGAGCCTCGTCGACCATCTCGACGAGCTCCGCTCGCGTCTCGTCGCGTGCGTCGCCGTGTTCTTCGTCGCGTTCGTCGTGTGCGCGTGGCAGAACGACGCGCTGCTCGGGGTCCTCAACGCGCCCTACGAGGAGGCGACGCAGACCTCCGTCGAGAAGGGGCGCGGCCTGCCCGGCCAGCTCGAGAAGACGCAGGTCGCCGTTCGCGCGATCGCGCGTGTGCAGACGGGTCTCTCGGCCGCGCTCGCCGATCCCGCCCTCGACCTGGCCCCGGCGACCCGTGCGCGGCTGCAAGCCGATCAGGCGGCCGCCGCACAGGCGATCAGCGAGATGCCGCGCACCCGCGGCAACCAGCCCGTCACGCTGCGTGTCGGTGAGCCGTTCGTGACGACGCTCACCGTGGCGATGTACTTCGCGCTGCTCTTCTCACTGCCGCTGATCCTCTACCAGATGTACGCGTTCGTGCTCCCGGCGTTCAGACCCGAGGAACGCCGCGTCGCGCTGCCGCTGATGGCGATGGTGCCGTTCCTCTTCATCGGCGGCGTCGTGTTCGCGTACTTCATGGTCCTGCCGGCGGCGGTGAACTTCCTGCAGAACTTCAACACGGACGAATTCAACGTCCTCGTGCAGGCACGCGACTACTACAAGTTCGCCGTGCTCGCGATGTTGTCGCTCGGCATCCTCTTCCAGATGCCCGTCGGCATCCTCGCGGTGACCCGGCTGGGGATCGTCACTCCCCGGCAGCTGCGCAAGAACCGGCGCTACGCGCTCCTCGTCATCGCGGTCGTCGCGATGCTCCTGCCCGGGACCGACCCGGTGACGATGCTCATCGCGATGGTCCCGCTGCTCCTCCTCTACGAGCTGAGCGTCCTCCTCGCCACGCTGTTCAACCAC
>JBFIDS010000204.1:0-6455 GCA_041603715.1 Paraconexibacter sp.
CGTTCGTCGACCCGACGCCGGCTGAGCGGTCACTGACCATCGTCGCCCCACCGGGCACGGGTGGCGGCGGCCAGGTGGGCGGCGGTGCGCCCGGTGGCGGTGCGCCCGGTGGCGGCGCGCCCGGTGGCGGCGCCGCACCCCCCGCTCCGGCGCCGCCGGCCCTCGTCGAGGCCGGGCTCGTTCTCGACGGGCCCCCTCGGGTGCAGCTCGGGGCGCCCAGCCGCTTCGCCGCGCTGCTTTCGGGCGGGGTCGCGACCGCGTACGCCTGGGATCTCGACGGCAACGGCTCGTTCGAGACGCCGACGAATACCGCGCCCTCTGTCGATCACGCCTTCGCGACGCCGGGGCGCCGGACGATCTCCGTCCAGGTTGCCCTCCTCGACGGGCGCGCCCTCACCGCGAGCCTCGCCGTGAACGTCGTGCGCCCGTCCTCCGTCGGGCTCGAGTTCACGCCCGGCGCGCCGACCCGAGGCAAGCGCGTCCGCTTCCGCGTCGTCGCCGAGAAGGGCAGTGCCTCGGACTTCGCGCTCTACGCCTGGCGCTTCGCGGGAGTGAAGCCGACCCGCCGCGAGCTCCGGCGCGGGGCCTCGGCCCGTCGCGGGTCCCGGGCCCGCGCGGCGATCGCCTCGAACGGCGTCATCACGACATCGGCGGCCCAGCCGACGACGGGTAGCCGCCTCACCCAGCGTCTGCCGAAGTCCGGCAAGCAGAAGGTCGAGATCGCGACCGTGACCGACGAGGGCGATCGTGCGCGCGCCCACGTCTCGATCGGGGTCGGCTCGGCGAAAGAGAAGGTCCCGGCCTTCACCAACGTCCCCAAGAGCGTCAACTGCGACGGCGCGGACCCGGACCCCGACTACCTCGGCGGCTGCATCGGCCTGCGCGTCACGGAGCCCGCGACGACGAACAAGGGCATCACGTTCTTCGACGCCCTCGTCCCGACTGCGGAGTTCTGCCTGCCGTCGAACTTCAAGGCCAACAGCGCGGTCGATCGCGGGCTGTCGCGCTTGAAGATGAAGCTCGATCTCCCGCGCCCTGCGGACCAGGTCGGCGCCGGTCAGGGGCTGCGTGCCTACACGCGGTCCGCCGCGTCGGGGCGCGGCGCGCGCGCCGCCCAGGCCGAGGTCGGGGGCATCTCACGGCGCGGCAAGGTGCTCAGCTGGACGCTCGATGAGAAGACGACGGTTGTCCCCACCCCGACCGACAACGTCGAGACGGTCGCCCACCGGTATACGGGCGCGGAGCGTGAGGTCACGGTGACGATCGTCGCGGAGATCCCCCAGCTCGTCCTCTGCGCGAAGAAGGACAAGTCCGCGTGTGGTGGCGACGGGACCCAGACCGGCGGCAGTGGGTTCAACGCCGCCGCGAGCCTCTACACGATGAAGCTCGTCACCGCGACGAAGAAGATCAAGCTCAAGCTCGTCGAGCCGATCTGCACGCCGCAGAAGCTCAACGGCGTGCCGATCAGCACGGTCCTCGACACCGACCGCGATCGTGAGCTCGCGGGCTGCTTCGTCCCCGTCCCCTCGCTCGACGGGCAGCGCGAGGTCCTCAAGGTGATCCCGGGCTACGCGCTCGACCTCAACACGATCCGCGTCACGCCCGGCAAGGGAGGCGCGGAGCTCCTCGTCGATCAGAAGAAGAACCGCGTCGACTCGGGCGGCGGGCTGTCGTTCGCGAAGATCGACGGGCAGCGGGTCGAGCTCGGGACGACCGAGGGTGGAATCGAAGTGAAGGCGCCCGCGAAGGTGGCACTGCCGCAGGAGGATTCGCCGGAGGAGCAGAACCCCACGCTTCAAGCGATCGATCCGCAGCCGACGCGGGCGCCGGGCTCGAAGGTCGGCGGTCTCACGATCACGAAGAGCGAGGTCTTCCTCTCGCGGACGGTCGCCGGGGTCGCCCGGCTCTGGGTCACCCAGCCCGAGCCTCTGGGCGGCGGGACGCCGCCGGTCCTCATGGGGGGGCTGCCCGGCAGCAGCCCGGTCGCGAAGGCCGCGATCCTCACGAACAAGATCGAGGGCGTCGACGAGCCGACCGACTTCGCGATCGACCTGTCCAACAAGGACCTCGGATTCGCGAAGATCGAGCGCTTCTACCTCGGGCATCGTGCGCCGCCGGGCAGCGGCTGGCTCGGCGGCGGGGCCGTGACCATCCCCGCGCTGAGCGGTCTGCGCATCGACGCGCTCTACCGCCGGCCGACCACGCCGTCGATCGAGACGTGCCAGATCCGCGAGAAGGAGCTTCAGACCCTCAAGCAGGGTGAGGACGTCCCTGAGGATCTGAAGACGACCCCGCTCTCGGAGCTGCCTCCGGAGAAGCGGATCCCCGGCCCGACGGGAATCTCGCTCCGGGAGGACGGCAGCTTCGAGTTCGGCGGTCTCGCGATCCTGCCGACGCCGGGCACGGCGCGGCTGTTCGAGACCGTCGACATCCGGTGCATCCGGATCGGCGCCCAGACGAGGCCCTTCCGTCTGCAGGGCAACGTCGAGGTCGCCTCGCCACCGGACAACCCGAACACGTCCGACGTGGACGAGAGCGTCATCTTCGTCGAGGGTTGTGTCCTCGTGGCGATCCT
This sequence comes from Paraconexibacter sp., assembly GCA_041603715.1. Taxonomy (GTDB): domain Bacteria; phylum Actinomycetota; class Thermoleophilia; order Solirubrobacterales; family Solirubrobacteraceae; genus Paraconexibacter. The sequence goes on from JBFIDS010000204.1 coordinate 2,576, forward strand.
CGAGAAGGGGGACGCCGCCGACCTGTGCGGGAACCCGAAGTTCACCGCCGACGAGGACCTCACGTGGGTCCGCGCCCAGGCGACGGTCGACCTCTACAAGAAGCTCAAGCTCGGCAGCGGCTACTTCGACGTGAAGATCGGCGAGCGCGTCCGGGTCGGCTTCGGCGCGAAGGCCGACGTCGACGTCTTCGATCTCGGGATCGTGAAGATCCGTGGGCAGGTCGACGCGATCATCCTGTCCAAGCCGTTCGAGTTCGAGGCGTTCGCGCAGCTCGGCATCTGCGGCTCGGCGGTCGAGGCGGTCAGCGGTGCCGTGACCCTCGGCTTCGGCGTCAGGGAGTGCATCGACGGCCAGCTCCTCATATCGACGAAGGGTGGTGCCGCCTGCATCAAGGACGTCATCGGTTTCAAGATCTACTGGTCGGGCAGCGTGGACGTCGAGTTCGCCTGCGATCTCACCAAGGACGATTCGCTGCGCGTGACGCGGTCGATCGTCCGCCCGGTCGACCTCCGGCAGGCGGCGCCGCCATCCGTCGGGGCGACCATGAGCGCGAACGTGAGAATCCCGTCCGGGAAGCGCCGCGCCGGCTTCATCGTGCAGGGTGTCGGGCGCCAGCCGATCCTGCGCGTCCAGGAGCCGAGGGGCCGGACGATCACCGATTCCGGCGGGCCGCTGCAGCGTGCCGGCTCCTACTCGATCGTCCACGTCCCCGGCAACAAGGCGATCGTGACGCTGAAGGACCCCAAGCCCGGCACGTGGACGATCAGCGCGGATCCGCGGGGCGGTGCCATCGGCTCGATCGAGACCGGCACGTCGGCGCTCGAGCCGACGGTCAAGGTGAGCTCGCTGAAGGCGGATGGCAAGACGCGGCGGGCGCTCCGATTCCGGCCCGCGATCGCCAAGGGCGATCGCGTGAAGCTCATCGAGATCGGGCCGACCTCCGTCCGGCAGCTCGGCCCGGTCGTGACGACCACGAGTAGGAAGACGCGCACGATCAAGTTCGACCAGTTCGCCAACGACCCCGGAACGCGACGCATCTACGCGTACATCGAGCGCAACGGGCTCCCGTACACGCGCAAGCTGCTGCGCACGTACTCGCAGGCGCGGGTGCCGCGCCCGCTCGCGGTGAAGGACGTCGAGGTGCGCCAGGTCGGCAACCGCATCGACGTGAGCTGGGACTCGGCCCGGCGGGCGGAGGCCTACGACGTCACCGTCACCCTGAGCGACGGGAGGGTACTCAGCAAGGACGTGAAGGGGCGCAGGGCAACGTTCCGCGCCGTCGACAGCGCGACGACGGTGAAGGCGACAGTCCGCGGGATCGACGTGCGTCAGCGTCCGGGGAGTCCCGGCAGGACGACGCGTAAGGGGACCGGCGGGCCGGTCCCGCGCGTGTCGCTGTAGCAGCGCTCAGACCCTGCGCGCCCACGTGCGCAGGGCGTCGCGCTCGACCGCGGTGAGCCCCGTCGCCGGCTCGGTATGGACGAGCAGCGTCGGCCCGCCCGCCGCCTCGCGCGCGGCCGCCCACTCCTCGCAGGCACCGTCGAGGGCGTCGTCGATCCAGGCGACCGGCCGCGTCGGTCCGGCGTGGGCGTCGATGGCGGCGAGCTTCCAGTGCGCCCGCGCGCGTCCCGGATTGCGCTCGAAGCTCAGCCACGGCAGCCGGGGGAGGCCGAGGAGGTGCGGCAAGTGCTCATCGGCACGTTCCTCCCAGCCGGTGCACCATACGAGCTCGAAGTCCGACCGCAGGTCCAGGAGGTGGGCGGCTGCCTCGGTCGAAAGGAGATGGGCGATGCCCTCGACCTGGCACCACACGCCCTCTGGACATTCGTCCGGTGCGAAGCCGAACAGCGAGATGACGCCGTCGACGTCGATCAGGAGCAGCGGAGTCGCGCAGGTGCGGGGCATTTCTGCCCACAAGCGTGCCATCTCCGACGAACGGGTGTACGTGTGGGGGGAGATCGATACCCTGTTCGTAGCCGGCGCAGATCAAGACCGAGGCCAACCAGGCCGATGAAGGGCTTGACCGCTCCCGCCGACGCTCTTCCGCGGCGGCCCGGCCACACACCCCTCGTATGACTACTCAAATCGGAATCCTCCTCGCCTTCCTCTGCGCGCTTGCGGCCAACCTCGGCTTCTTCTACAAGCACCGCGGCTGCAACGAGACCCCCACCGTCGACGTCCGGCACCCGATCCGCACCGCGATCTCCCTGTGGAGCTCGAAGTGGTTCGCGCTCGGCATGCTGCTCGGTCTCGTCGGCTGGGTCCTCCACGTCGGCGCGATCGCGCTCGCGCCGCTCTCGACCGTCCAGGTCGTGCTCTCGAGCGGGGTCGTCCTCATCGCCGTGATGGCGGACCGGATCTTCGGCTTCAAGGTCGAGCGCCGTCAGTGGTGGGGCCTCGGCCTCATGGCCATCGGCCTCGCGCTCCTCGCGCTGACGATGCCGGGTGGCGGCAACTCCGGGAACTTCCAGCTCGCGACGATCGTCGCGTTCGAGGCCGGCCTCCTCGGCATCGGCGTGCTCCTCCTCCTCGGCCCCCGCGCCGGAGCCAAGGAGGAGCACCACGGCATCATGCTCGCGGCGGCGACCGGCATCCTGTTCGGCGTCTGCAACATCGCCGTGAAGGCGCTCACCGAGCTCGTCGGCGAGAGCGGCCTGATCGCCCTCATCAGCCCCTGGGTCGTCCTCGCGGCCGTCGCGTCCGCCACCGCCTTCTACGCCTCGGCGCGCTCCCTGCAGGACGGCGGCGCCGTCGAGGTCATCGCGATCACCGGCACGACCGCGAACATCGCCTGCATCGCCGGCGGCATCATCGTGTTCGACGACCCGATGCCCGCCGACGTCCTCGGGATCGTCATCCAGTCCTTCGCCTTCGTCCTCGTCATCGTGGCGAGCGCGCTCACCCCGGCTCCGATCCGCTCGACGGCCGCTGCCGCCCGCGCGTCGGGCGCCGCGCCCGCCCCCGCCTGAGCGGTCCCGCGGCGCCGGCCGCGTCGCGCCCCCCGGGGCGTGGCGCGCCGCCGATATGCGCGACCATCACGCCATGACGCACGTCGATCCGAAGGACGCCCCGATCTGTCCGCAGCGCCTCGCGGAGTGCCTCGACGTCCTCGCCGCGGTGGAGCGCCTCGCGCCCGACCACCCGGACTCCGTCGCCGTCCAGCGAGCGACCGGCAAGCTCTTCAAGACGGTGAAGGAGCAGCGGCGCGTGCGGCGCCGCGCGGAGATCGCCGAGAACGACCGCCGTGTCCTCGCGTCGACCGCGACCGCGGCACCAGGCCGGATCGACGACGAGACCGCGGGCATCCCGCTCGTCTCCACCGAACCGGGAGCGCGCGCGGGGACGCTGATGCGTGCGCGCCCGTGTTACGTGTGCAAGACGCGCTACACCGAGGTCGACGCGTTCTACCACCAGCTCTGCCCGACCTGCGCCGCGCTCCACCACGAGCGCCGGGACGTCCGCGCCGATCTCCGCGGACGGCGCGCGCTCCTCACCGGCGGGCGGGCGAAGATCGGGATGTACATCGCCCTGAGGCTCCTGCGCGACGGCGCGCAGACGACGATCACCACGCGCTTCCCGGCCGACGCCGCCCGCCGCTTCGCGGGCATGCCCGACAGCGCCGACTGGCTCGATCGCCTCACCGTCGTCGGCATCGACCTCCGCGACCCGGCCCAGGTCGTCGAGCTCGCCGACACCGTCGCCGCGGGCGGTCCGCTCGACGTCCTCATCAACAACGCCTGCCAGACGGTGCGGCGCTCGCCCGACGCCTACGCGCTGCTCGCCGCCTCCGAGGACGCCCCGCTGCCCGCGGGCCCGCGCCCGCAGCTCGTCACGCTCTCACGCGGTCCCGTGGCCGGGACGAACCCCGCGGCGCGCCTC
>JBFIDS010000205.1:0-6454 GCA_041603715.1 Paraconexibacter sp.
GCCCGCCCCGCCGCCCGCCGTCGCCCCCGGTTCACCCCCGGCCGACGCACCCGCGCCGCGCGCCCCCGCGAGGCGACCGGCCGCGACGCCGAGCGCCGCGCAGCGCCTCGCCGCCGTCCGGGTCCGCGACATGAGCGCCCGCTGGACGCGCCGTGCACCGGCCGCGCCCCGGGTGCGCACGCGCGCCCGACGCATGACGGCGCTCACCCGCGCCCGGTCGACGCGCGCCCTCACCGCCCGCACGGCGACCACGAGGCGCCCCCGGCCGGCCTTCACGCTCACGCTGCGCGCGACCGTGCGCTCCCTCCCGGCCGGCACGACGCTGCGCGCGACGTTCCAGCCCACCCGTCGTACAGCGCGGGTCCCGCTCGCGACCCGGCGCCGCGGCACGCGCGTCGTCGCCACGCTGACCCGCCGGACCCGCGTCGCCGGGACGGTGCGCCTCACGCTGCGGCTGCGGGGTGCGACGCGGACGGTGCGCGTGCGCGTGCGCTGAACCGCGCCGTGCGGCGGCCGCGCGCCGGCGCCTTGCGCTCGGATCCCCAACCCACAGCACCCGCGGCCGAGGTGCTCGAGAAGGTTCCGGCCTGCCCGGAACGTCCTCGAACGCTTCGGGCGCGCGACCGCCGACGCCCGAACCACCACCTCGGTCGGCGGCGACACCACCTCCGCCGTGTCCCCTCAGGCCGTCGCCGCCACCTCGTCGACCGGGGCGTCGACGGCGACCGCCGCGACCTCGACGCCGATGCCGTTGACCCAGCACTGCCCGCTCACCGCATCGAGCGAGTCGACGCCGTTCGGCGTGAGGTCGTTGTACCGCGCGCCGCCCGCGGCGACCGCGACCTTCCAGCCACCCTTGTGGCCCCAGTGCTGGTTGAGACCGACGGAACCCGGCATGACCTCGTCGGTGATCCTCGCCTCGACCTCGATGCGACCGTCGCGGGAGCTCACCGCGACCGTGGCGCCGTCGTCGATCCCGCGCTCGCGCGCGTCGTCGGGATGGATCCGAAGGCGGCAGCCGCGACCGCCCGACATGAGCTTGTCGACGTTGTGCAGCCAGGAGTTCTGCGAGCGCAGCTCGCGGATCGTGAAGAGCCTCAGCGGATGGGCGTCATCGGGACCGGCGGCGGCCTTCAGCCGGTCCATCTCGCGCGCCCACATCGGATCGCCGAGATGGACCTTCTTGTCCTTCGTGTGGATCTTCTTGCGCAGCACGCCGGTCTCGAGCGTGTCGGCGAGCTTCACCGGGTTGCCGTGGCGCATGAGCTTCTTGCGGCTGATGCCCCGCCGGCGCAGGCCGAACAGGTCACCGTCCCGGCCCAGCCGCATGAACACGTCGACTCCGACCCACGGCGGGACGCGGATCCCGAGACGACCGAGGAGCTGCGCGCCCGGCGCCGGCGACGGGACGAGCCCGATGCGCTTGCAGATCTCGTCGAGGATGCGCCAGTCGTCGCGAACGTCACCGCGGGGCGTCACGATCGCCTTGGTCCAATGCGCGTGGGGGACGGTGTAGTGGAGCTGCCCGAAGATCGGGAAGCCCTCGCGCTCGAGCAGCAGCGTCGGCGGCAGGACGTAATCGGCGTGCCGGTTCGTCTCGGTGATGTACGGGTCGAGCGACACGAACAGGTCGAGCTTGCCGAGCGCCCGTTCCATGTCGTCCGAGGCGGGTGAGGTCGTCGCCATGTTCGACGACATGCTGATCATCGCTCGAAGCTGTCCCGGGCCGGGCGTGTCGATCTCCCGCGGGATGCTCGCCATCGGGCTCGTGCCGAAGACCTCCGGCAGGCCGTCGACGCGGGTGCGCCAGCGGTCGTACCCGTTGAGCCCGAACAGCTTCGTGAACAGCTCGGCGTCGAGGTAGGGACGCGGGAAGACCATGCCCCCCGGACTGTCGAGGTTGCCGGTCGCGATGTTGAGCACATCGATGAGGTACTTCGTGAGCGTGGAGAACCGCCCGAGCGAGGCACCGCAGCGCCCGTACACGGCGGCCGATCGCGCCCCGGCGAGGTCCCGCGCGAGCTGCTCGACGTCGGCCCGCATGATCCCCGTGCGGTCGGCGACGTCGTCGAGGTCGATCCCGTCGACGAGCGAGCGCAGCGTCTCCCAGCCCGTCGTCTGCGTGCTGAGCGCGGCGCGGTCCTCGAGTCCCTCGTCGAGGATGACCTTGAGCATGCCGGCGAGCAGCCAGGCGTCGGAGTCCGGCCGGACGGGGACGTGCTCGAACAGCTCGGCGGTCTCCGTGCGGCGCGGGTCGACGACGACGATGCGGCCGCCCCGCGCGACGAGCTTCGTCATGCGCTCGCGGATCTTGCCCATCGTCACCATCGACCCGTGCGAGACGACCGGGTTGGCGCCGATGACGAGGAAGAAGTCGCTGCGGTCGACGTCCGGGATCGGGTTGACGAGATTGTGGCCGTAGAGCTTCTCGCCGACGACCCAGTAGTTGTTGATGTCGACCGACGCCGCCGAGTAGAAGTGCTTCGTCTTGAGCGCCGCGGCCATGCCGAAGAGGACCAGGAACGCACCGTAGTTCCAGCCGGTCGGGTTGCCGAGGGCGAGCCCGATCGACTCCCGGCCGTGCGTGGCGACGATGCCGTTGAGGCGGCGGCCGATGTCGTCCATCGCCTCGTCCCAGGAGACCGGCGCGAAGGTGCCGTCGGCCTGCCGCTTCTGGGGCTGCAGCAGCCGGTCGGGGTCCTCGAGGACCTTCGGGAAGAGGATCCCCTTCGGGCAGGCGAACCCCTCGGAATTGGGATGGTCGTCGTCCGGGCGGATCTTCGTGATCCGGTCCTGCTCGACCGTCGCGACGAGCCCGCAGGTCGCCTCGCACACTCCGCACCAGATCCTGTGGTCCGCCATGGGTCTCCCTCTCCTCGGGTTCGCGCGGGCCGCGCGAGCACGCCTCCGCGGCTCAGACGCTATCCGCCCGCACGGGCGCACACACGGGATCGTCCCCCTTTTGGGCGCCTCATGCCTCCCGTGAGAGCGACAGCGGCACCGGGTGCGGCACGCCGCACCCGGTGCCGTCGCGCGACCCTCAGCGCCGCTTGCGCCGCACCGTCGCGGTGCGGTTGCGCTGGAACGGCTCGAACAAGGAGATCTCGGGGCCCGTCACCTGCACGCGGTAGGTGCGACGTCCGGGCGGTTCCTTCACGGTGACGGCGATCCGCCCATTGGCGGGCACGACGATGCCGGGGATCGTGAGCTGGCGATACCGCTTCGTGCCGCTGAGAACGCGGTACAGGACGACGGTCGCCCGGCGCTTGCCGAGTCGGCGGGCACTCGCGGGGCCGACGGTGCCGGTCAGCCGCAGACGGCCCGCGGAGGGGCTCGAAAGCTTGTAGGAGAAGCTCACCGGCCGGCGCGCCACCGTGACGGGTGCGCTGACGGCCGTGGCGGTCCCCCCGGCAGCGTCGCTCGCGGTCACCCGGCAGACGTAGGTGCGGTTGATGTCGCGGGCTGTGGTGCGGTAGGTGGCGCCGCTTGCGGCGACGAAGTTGCCACCCTCCACCCAGTCGTAGGAGAACGCGACGGCGCCCTGCCACATCCCCGGTGCGCACTGGAGCGTGGAGTCGAACACCGGGGTGCCCGACACCGTCGGCGGCGCCACGGGGATGGGGGCGGCGAGCGCGGCCGACGCCGTCGCCGAGAGGGCGAGGAGCGTCGACGCGACGAGACGAGCGGTGAGGGTCATCGGGCGATTATCCCGTCGCTCCGGAAAACGTCAGGGGATGTTCGTGCCCGCGATGATGACCGCCCCGGACTCCACCGGTCGTCGACGCTTGCGTGCAGGCGGAGGTCCGCGCCGCCTGCATGGCTCCCCGCCAAGAACGACGGACTCTCCTCGGCAGCGTTCGAGATGATCCCCCTCACCATGCCGGAAGACCTGACGAAACCAGACCTCATGGACGACCTGAGACTCTTGGTCGATCTTCACATCGCGGCCGATCGGCAAGGACCCGGAGGCACGGCGGAAGCGCGCCGTGCCATCGAACTGTCGGGGCTTCTGAACCAACGCGGACTGAAGGTCGCCGATGTCGGCTGCGGCACCGGCGCGTCGACACTTGTTCTTGCAGACGACCTCGATGCGCAGATCACCGCCGTCGACTTCGTGCCCGACTTCCTCGACGTGATGAGATCGCGCGCAGCACAGGCAGGTGTTGCCGAGCGCATCGACACCGTGCGCGCATCCATGGACTCGCTGCCGTTCGAGGACGGCGCGCTGGACGCGATCTGGTCGGAGGGCGCGATCTACAACATGGGGTTCGAGAACGGTGTGAGGCAGTGGCGCCGGTTCCTGAAGCGCGGCGGCATTCTTGCCATCTCCGAGCTGACTTGGCTCACGGCCAGTCGGCCGGCCGAGCTGGAAGCCCACTGGTACGCGCAATACGCGGAGGTCGCGACCGCCTCATCCAAGCTGGCCGTGCTCGAACGCAACGGCTATGCGCCGATCGGCTACTTCGTGTTGCCCGAACACTGCTGGCAGGAGGCGTACTACCGTCCAATGCGGCAGCGTTTTCCGACCTTCCTGGGCCGGCATGGATGGAGCGACGCCTCCAAGGCTGTGGTCGCAGCGGAGGAGCTGGAGATCGCGTTGCACGAGCGGTATCGGGCCTTTGTCGGCTACGGCTACTACATCGCCCGGAAGACCGATTCCCTCCCCTGATCGGGGTCCCCACCCTGCCGATCCGCACGCCGCACGCCGGTTACTTAACGATCGTTAGGGAATGAGGTATCGTCGGAGCATGGACTTCCGCGACAGCCCGCAGGACGCCGAGTACCGCAGCGCCGTGAGGGCGTGGCTCGACGAGGCCGTCGCAGCGCTCCCGCCGGAGCCCGCGACGATGGAGGAGCGCCTGCCCTACTGGCAGGGCTGGCAGCGGGCGACCGTCGAGGCGGGGTACGCCGGCCTCGCGTGGCCGAAGGAGTACGGCGGCCAGGACGCGAGCCTCGTCCAGCAGGCGATCTTCCTCGAGGAGTACGACCGCGCCGGCGCGCCCGACCGGCTCAACATGCTCGGCGAGAACCTCGCCGGCCCCACGATCATCGACTTCGGCACCGACGCGCAGAAGGAGCGGTTCCTCCCCGCGATCCTGCGTGGCGAGTCGGTCTGGTGCCAGCTCTTCAGCGAGCCCGGCGCTGGCTCCGACCTCGCCGCACTCGAGGCCCGTGCCGAGCGTGACGAGGCGGCCGGCGGCTGGCGGATCAACGGCCAGAAGGTGTGGACGAGCCGCGCGCAGGTCTCCGACCACGGGATGCTCCTCGCGCGGACCGGCCCGCCGGGCTCCCGCCACGGCGGCATCACGTACTTCCTCCTCCCCATGGACCAGGAGGGCGTGACGGTCCGCGGGCTCGAGCACATGCTCGGCGAGCCCGAGTTCAACGAGGTGTTCCTCGAGGACGCGTTCGTGCCCGACGACCTCGTCATCGGCCCCGTCGACGGCGGCTGGAAGGTCGCGATGGCGACGCTCGGCTACGAGCGCGTCATCCTCGCGATCGGCCGCGTGAACATGCAGCGCCTGCTCAGCGACCTCACCGACGCCGTCCGCGGCGCGACGGCGTCCGACGGGTCCCCGCTCGGGGCCGACCCGCACGTGCGCCGGACGATGGCCGACCTCTACGCCCGCACCCGCGTCTATCGCCTCAACGGCCTGCGCGCGCTCAGCGCGATGAGCTCGGGCACCCCGGGACCCGCCTCGTCGCTCGGCAAGCTCCTCTCCAACCCCCTCCTCGAGGACATGGCGGATTTCGCCGTCGCCAACAGCGGGCTCATGGGCCAGGCCGACCCCTCCGAGGCGGACTCCGACGCGGCCCGCTGGCTGAAGCTCAGCTATCAGGCGCGCGGCACCGCGATCGCGGGCGGCACGACGTTCATCCAGAAGAACATCGTCGCCGAGCGCGTCCTCGGCCTGCCCCGGAAGTAGACGGCGGAGCGCACCATGCAGGCGATCGTCCTGCGCGAGCACGGCGGCCCGGAGGTCCTGCGCGCCGAGACCGTCCCCGATCCGGTCGCCCGCGGCGGCTGGGTCCTCGTCGAGCTGCGCGCCGCCGCGCTCAACTGGCACGACGCCCTGCTGCGCGCGGGGCAGTACCCGCAGTTCGCCCTCCCGCGGATCCCGGGGTCCGACGGCGCCGGCACGCGCCGCGACACCGGCGAGGAGGTCGTCGTGCTCCCGTCGCTGTGGTGGGGCGAGCGGGAGGAGGCGCCCGGCCCCGGCTGGGAGATCCTCGGCGACGCGACCGACGGCACCTACGCCGAGCTCGTCGCCGTCCCCACCGATCACGTCTTCCCCAAGCCCGCCGGATGGTCGTGGACCGAGGCGGCAGCGCTCCCGCTCGCCGGGCTCACCGCGCACCGCGCGCTGTTCGGCCGGGGGGCGGTCCGCGCCGGCGAGACCGTGCTCGTGCTCGGCGCGGGCGGCGGGGTCGCGACGGTCGCCGTCGCGCTCGC
>JBFIDS010000206.1:0-6438 GCA_041603715.1 Paraconexibacter sp.
CGTCCTACAGCGGTTTCGAGACGGCGGCCGAGCAGTTGACCTCCCGGCTCACCGAACGTGGGCACGAGGTGATCGTGTACTGCCGTCCGCACGTCGTCGACCGCCGGCTCAAGGAGTGGAAGGGCGCGCGGCTCGTCCACCTGCCGACGCTGCGCAACAAGTATCTCGACACGTTCACGCACACGCTGCTGTCGAGCATCCACGCGGCTCGGACCCTGCGTCCCGACGTCGCGCTGTTCTTCATCGCGGGCAACAGCCCGATGTGCCTCGTCACCCGCTCGGCGGGGATCCCGACCGTCATCAACGTGGACGGGCTCGATTCCGACCGCTCGAAGTGGCCGTCGACGGCGAAGCGCTACCTGCGGTTCGCGGAGCGCAACGCGCCGCGCTGGGCCGACCGCGCGCTCACCGACTCGCACGCGGTCGCCGACATCTTCGAGCAGCGCTACGGCCAGCGGATCGGCGTCGTCCCCTACGGCGTCGACGACCCCGGCCACGAGGGGACCGAGACGCTCGAGCGCCTCGGGCTCAAGCCGCGCGAGTACATCCTCTTCGTCGGGCGCCTGGAGCCGGAGAACAACCCGCACGTCCTCGTCGAGGCGTTCTCGCGCATCTCGAGCGAGCGCGCCCGCGGCATGAAGCTCGTCATCGTCGGCGGCGCGCCCTACGCGGACGAGTACATCACCCAGGTCCGCCGCAAGGGCGACCCCCGCGTGATCTTCCCCGGGTACGTCTTCGGGCGCGGCTACTGGGAGCTCCAGCACCAGGCCTATGCGTTCTGCGCGCCGACCGAGGTCGGGGGCACCCACCCCGTCATCCTCGAGGCGCTCGCCGCCGGCAACTGCGTGATCGTCAACGACCACGCGCCGAACGTGGAGACGGTCGGCGACGCCGGGCTCACCTTCAGCGGTCGTGAGGGCGTTCCCTCGCTCACGGCGCGCCTCGAGCAGGTCTTCGACGATCCCGAGCTCGTCGCGGACTTCCGGACGCGGGCCCGCGAGCGCGCCCGCCGCTACTCCTGGGACGCGGTCACCGACCAGTACGAGGCGCTCCTGCGCGAGGTGACGGCCGCGGGGGGCCCCGGGCACCTGCCCGACTCCCTCATCGACAAGGACGCCCCCCCACCGCTCGTCAGCGGCGGCTGAGGGTCGGCGGGGAGCCCCCGCGCCCCTCCGGCGTGAGGGCGTGCGGTCCCGCGATCAGCGCGACGAGCGTCGCTTCGGCTTGACCACCGTGTAGGGCGCCACGCGGCTGCGGACCACCCGGTTGCGCTGATCGCGCCAGATGAGACGGACCGAGCCGGAGGAGCGCACGCGGATCCGCGTGTCGAGGTAGTGCCGCTGGCGGCCCACCGTGACGCGCTTGACCCGGCGCCACTTCGCCCGCTTCGCGCGTGAGCGGACCTGGATGTCGACGCGGGTCGAACTGCCCGGCGTCGCGCCGCGGACGAGCCCGAACACGCGCAGCGACCGCCCGCGCTTGATCCTCCGCGACGGGAGGTGCAGCGGGAGGCGGTAGGCCGAGTAGGCGGGCTTCGCCTTCCCGTCCACCGTCCGCAGGCCCGTCTGGAACGTCAGCTCCGTCGGCGGGCCGCTGTCGTTCATGAGGAACTGGGCGTGCGAGCGGATCGACCGGTTGCGCGCTGTGAGGTACTCGGCGTGGTTGAGGAACTGCGCCTGCCGCGCGCGCGAGACACCCGTGCGGTCCGGCGGGTTCGTCTGGTAGCCGAACTCCGTGTAGTAGAGCGGCACGTCGCGCCCGCCGCCGGGGATCGGCTGCGAGTAGCTCGCGTAGATCCGGCGCAGCAGCGACTGCAGTGCGCTCGTGTTCGCGATCGTGAAGAACTCCTTGTCCTTCGCGCGTCGCGCGGGGGAGAAGGTGAGCTCGTAGGGGTGGTGGGCGTAGCCGGTCGCCTTGAACAGGCCGGGGTGGCGCTCGGCGAAGACCTGCGCCGCGTCCGCCCCGCTCGGGCACCCGCGCACCTCGGCGGCCGGCCCCTGGAGGGGGCGCATCCGGGTGTCGAGGCAGTAGAGCATCCGGATGAAGCGCGCCGGCTTGATCGACCGCGTCTCGCCCCGGACGTCGAGGCCCTTCGGGGCGGTCTCGCCGACGAGGACCGTGTCGCCGCCGTGGCCGGTGACGCCGAGCGCCGACCACGCGGCGTCGACGAGATCGCGGTAGATGCGGGGGGCCGCCTCGACCATGTCGTCGGGCGCGCCCGGGTCGCCGGTCCACTGCGGGGTCAGCCAGCCGGCCTGGTTGGGCTCGTTCCAGATCGACCAGTGCTCGACGCGGGGCAGCGGACCCTGCCCGGACGGCGCGTACGTGCCGTCGTAGCGCTTGGCCACGGCGGTGGTGAACAGGCCGAACTCGCGCGGGTCCGGCTCGAACGTCGCCTCGATGTCCTCGCGGGCCGGCGTTCCGCTCGCCCAGTGCGGGACCGGGCTCGTGAGGTTGAACAGCACGCCGATCCCGCGCTCCGCCGCGAGACGGACGATCGTGTCGTAGCGGTCCCAGGCACCGGCGGGGTAGACGCCGGGGTCGGATGCGTCGAAGTCGGGCTTCGTCCGCTCGTCGCTCGCCGGGGCCACGAGCTTCCAGAACACGCTCACGCGCAGGCGGTCCACGCCGATGCGCTTCAGCTCGTCGAGGGTGTTCGCGACAGCGTCGGGAGCCGCGTACACGAGCAGGTCGTCGTCCTGGAAGATCGACTCCTGGGTGAGCGAGGCGTGGGCCGGCGACGGCAGCACGGCGGCGGAGCCCATCAGGGCGACGGCACCGGTCAGCGCGGCCAGCACCCGACGGGTGCGGACGAGGGTGTGGTTCATGGTCAGGGAGCCGTTGTCGTGTCGGGAGTGGTCGAGGCAGGTGGTGCGGCCGGCGTCGTGGCGGCCGGAGGCACGCCGGGGGCCGGTGCGGCCCCGGGATCCGCGGGTGCGCCCGGGGCGCCGGCAGCCGGGGGCGTGCCGGGGGGCGGTGCCACGGGGGTGCCGCCGGCCGGTGCGCCGGTCGCGCGTCGCTGCGCCTCGAGGAACAGCGACGTGCCCGGCCCGGAGCGCGGGTCGAGGAAGAGGGCGGGGCCGAGGACCTGCAGCGCTCGCTGCGGGTCTCCGTCCACCAGGAGGCGGTGCTCGGCGAGGCGGAGCCACGGCGAGGAGTTCGACGGCTGGAGACGCACCGCTTCCTCCAACGCGGCGCGGGCCCGATCGATGCGGCCCGCCGCGAGTTCGACGGCGCCGAGCTCGTACAGCGGCTCGACGGAGAGCGGATTGCGGTCGCGCGCCGCCTCGGCCTTCTCGCGCGCCTCGTCGAACTTGCGCTCCCCCGCGAGGGCGAGCGCGTCCTGTCCGGCCGTGAGGCTGCGGTACGGCTGCCAGGTCTGCCACGCGGCGACGAGGGCGACGAGGAGCACCCCCGCCGCGGCGACGAGGCGGCGACGGTCCGCCGCGCCCTCGCGCAGTCGCTCCCGGGCCGACGGCACGGCCGGTGCGTCCGGATCGAGCGCGGGCGCGCCCGCGTACGCGCCGAGGGGCCCGCGTCCGGCGACCCAGCCCGCGCTGAGGAGCGCGAGGACGGCGAGCCCCGGGACGAACCACGTGAAGTCGACGAACGAGTGGACCCCGAACGTGACGACGATCGCCGAGAGCGTGACCAGCCCGACCCTCTCGGCGTCGATCGCCTCGCTGCGCCAGCCGCGCCGCAGCCCGAGGGTGCGGCGGGCCGCGAGGAGCCAGGCGGCGAGCGCCGTGAGGCTCAGGGCGAGACCGAGGAAGCCGAGGTCCGCGACCGTCTGGGGCAGCCAGCCGTGCGCGTGGCGCACCGCGAGGTCGTCGGTGCGGTACCGAGGTCGGGCGGTCGCGTAGCCGCCCGCCCCCACTCCGAGGACCGGCTCGTCGCCCGCGATCTTGAACGCCTGGTCCCAGTAGCGGGCCCGGACGCTGCCCACCGCGGTGAGGCGCCCGGGGTCGTTGGCGGGCAGCGAGGCGCCGGGGTCGGTGAGCTTCGTCCAGCCGTCGCTGATGCTCCCGCCGAGCCCCTTCTCGCTGAGCGCGAGACCTGCGGTGAGGACGAGCGGAACGAGGGCGAGAGCGACGACGATCGCGCTGCCCGCGCGGCGTCGCACGTCCGGGTCGGGAGGGCGGCGGGCCGCGGTGAAGAGCGCGACGAGCCCGACGATCGTGAGGACGACGATCATCGCGAGCAGCGCGAGCCCGAGCTGCTGACCGGCGGTCTCCCGCAGGCCGAGCGGCACGTCGTCCTTCGTGAGGGCGTCCTGGGCGAAGACCCACAGGGCCACCGCACCGCCGCCGAGGGCGCCCGCGGCGAGCGCGGCCATCCCGCGCAGGCGCAGGGGCACGGCGACGAACCACACGCCCGCACCGACGGCGACGGCGAGGAGCGACCCGCGGGAGTAGGCGAGCAGGATCGTGACGACGAGGATGCCCAGAGCGGGGTACGCGAGGGCGCTCACCGCCGCGTGGCCGTGACGGCGGGAACCGAGCCACAGCGCGCCCGGAACCCCCAGCGCGGCGATGAGCCCCACCGAGTTCCAGTAGCCGAACGGCTCGCGCAGCCGGGCGAACGTCTCGTCCTGCGCGAAGGTCCCCGGGAGCGCCTTCGTGAGCAGCGCGTACGTGCAGACGATCGTCGCGCACAGGAGCGTCGCCCCGATGAGCGCCGACCAGCGCTGCGGGGCGAGACGCGCGAGCGCGACGCCGCCGCAGAAGGTCGCGAGGTACGCGAGCGTGCGGTTGGCCTCGAGCCACGTGTCGGACGGGTTGACCGCCCACAGGATCGAGAGCGCCGTGTAGACGGCGAGGGCGAGGAACGCGAGCGCCGCCCACGCGCCGTGGACGCGTTCGGTGCGGTGGTGCAGAACCGCCGCGGCGACGAGGGCGCCACCGGCGACCTGCAGGGCCATCTCGACCCCGGTGATGCGGCCGAGCTGGAAGCCGCCGCCCGCCCGCAGGGCGATGACGGCGAGGAGGACACCGAGGCCGACGGTCCACAGCGTCTCCTCGGATGGGCGTGGGAGCCGCGCGGCGAACGCCGGGACCGGGAGGCGCGACCCGCCCCCCGGACGCCAGGAGCCGCCAGGACGCCACGGGCGCCTGCCCGGGGACTCCTGCGGCTCCTCGAGGTCAGCTGCGACCGGCGCGGACACGCTGTCGGGCGGCGAGGCCCCCGCCGGCGAGGGCCCCGATGCCGAGGAGGATCAGCGCGGCCACGAGCGGGGTGGGCAGCGTGGAGCTGGACGAGAGTCCGAGGTCGCCGGGCCGTATGGTCGCTCCGCCGATCTCAACGGGGCTGCGCCCGCCGACGGTCGCCTCGGCGAGCGCCTCTCGCTCTTGCGGCGAGGCCGTCGCGAGGGCCTCCTCGGTCACGCTCTGCGACGACGACGGGGCGGGGAGCTCGCCGATCGCGCCACCGGTTCCGTTTCCAGCGCCCCCCACCGTGGCACCCGAGTCGCCGGACCCCGAGCTCGACCTGCCGCCGCCGGATCCGGATGCGCGCCCGAGCTGGGCGCGCCGGATGACGTCGCGGCAGTTCGTGTACTCGTCGAGGTCCGTCGGGATGTTCTTGAGCGCGTCGGCGTAGTCGCCCTGGGAGTACTGCTTGTCCAGGCGGCCATTGTCGTTGCAGTCGCGCAGAACGTCGCGACCGGAGGCCGAGGCCGCCGCGGGGACGGCCGCGAGCGCGACGAGCAGGGGGATGAGGATGCGTCGGAGAGTCAGGCGCATGAGGGGAATCCGAGAGGTCGGGGTGCGGGCACACCGGCGATCGACCTTCGAGCGGAGACGCTCGAGGTTACCGGCATTCTTCTTGTCGTTCCCGCTCATGGGCCCTCTCAACCCCGCTCTGCGGCGCTGATCGCGTCGTCCATCCCGGCCGCCCAGGCGGCGAACGTGTAGGCGGCGACGTCCCGGCGGGCGTGTTGCCCGAGCGGTTCGCGGACCTCCGGGTCGCGCAGGTCGCGCAGGGCGGCCGTGAGGGCCCCGGGGTCCCCGGCCGGCACGACGCGCCCGTTGCGCGCCTCCCGGACGAGGCCGCCCGCGGCGGCGCCGACCATGTCGCTCGTGATGACGGGGAGCCCCTGGTGCATGGCTTCGTTGACGACGAGCGCCCACGGCTCGCGGAAGGCGGGCGTGGCGACCGACGGTACGACGAGAACGTCCGAACCGGCGAGGAAGTTGCGCACCTCCTCGGCGCCGGCGGCCCCGTGGACGCGGACGCCCGCGGGGAGATCGGTCCCGGGGGTCGCGCCGCGCGCCTCCTCCTCGGCGACGCCGACGAGGTGCAGGATCGCGCCGGACCCGGCGTCGAGGTCGTCCCAGGCGCGGAGGAGGACGCCGAGCCCCTTCGCCGGGGACGGCCGGCCCACCCAGACCGCCGTGTACGGCGCGTCGCGGCGGGCGGGCGCGGCGGCCGGGGCGGTCC
>JBFIDS010000207.1:0-6435 GCA_041603715.1 Paraconexibacter sp.
GCCGCGTGCGCGGCACCGGCCCCGAGGCCCGCCGCGCCCGCCCCGGCGGCTCCCGCTCCCCCACCAGCGAGGCCCGCTCCGCGGTGGACCGCCGTGGTGTCGTCCGCGGCACCGCTCACGGTCGTCGCGTCGTCGCCGTCGCCGAGGGCGAGGGCGCGCTCGAGATCGGCGACGAAGGCGCGGCACGAGGGGTGGCGTTCCTGCGGATCCCGTGTCGTGGCACGGGCGAGGACGGACCCGGTGCCCGCAGGCAGTGGGCGCGTCGAGGACGACTCCTCGTCGACGGGCCGGCGGCCGGTGAGCATCTGGTGGGCGACGATCCCGAGCGCGTAGCGGTCGCTCGCCGCGGTGGCGGCGCTGCCGTCCCGCTGCTCGGGCGCGAGGTACGCGGCGGTCCCCACCACGAGGCCGGTCTGCGTCACCGACGCCGCCCACTGTGCGGTCGCGATGCCGAAGTCGCCAACGGCCACGCGATCGCGCTCGTCGAGCAGGAGGTTCGCGGGCTTCACGTCGCGGTGCACGACACCCTCGGCGTGAGCGGCGTCGAGTCCGTCCGCCGCCTGGGCGAGCCAGCGCAGCGCGGTCTGCGGGTCGAGGGGCCCCTGCCGCAGACGGTCGGCGACCGTCCCGCCCGGGTAGAGGGCCATGACGAGGTACGCGCGTCCCTCGTGCTCGCCGGTGTCGTAGACGGTGACGACGTGGGGGTGGGCGCTGAGCCGCGCAGCGGCCTTCGCCTCGCGGGTGAAGCGGGTGCGGGCGTCCGGGTCGGCGGCGAGCGACTCCGCGAGGAGCTTGACCGCGACGCGTCGGTCGAGGACGGTGTCGCGAGCCTCCCAGACGGTGGCCATCCCGCCGTCGGCGATGTGTCGCAGCGGCTGGTAGCGATCGGGCAGCACGAGGGGGAGATCGGATGATCGCATGACCGCAAGGCTTCCCCGCGGCCCCGCGCGCTACACTCGCCGCCTCATGGCAAAGGTCTGTCACAGCTGCGGCAAGGGTCCCTCGTTCGGCAACAGCCGCAGCCACTCGATGGTCGCGACGAAGCGGCGGTTCGACCCGAACCTCCAGAAGGTTCGCGTCCTCGTGGGCTCCGCGCCCCGGCGGGTGTACGTCTGTACGCGCTGCCTCAAGGCCGGCAAGGTCGTCAAAGCGGTCTGACCGCAACGGCGGGCCGCGTCCGATCGGAGGAGGTCGGCGTGTCGGATCCTAGTCTCGTCCGGTTCCGGGCGGTCGTGGAGGGCGCACTCGCGCACCTCGAGTCGCGCCGCCAGGAGATCAACGACCTCAACGTCTTCCCAGTCGCCGACGGCGACACGGGGGACAACATGGCGCTCACGCTGCGGGCCTGCCTGCGCGAGCTCGACGACCTCGCCTCCGGCGAGGCGCACGTCGATGCCATCGGGCGTGACGAGATCGTCGAGCGCGTCGCGCGTGCCGCGCTGCTCGGCGCCCGCGGCAACAGCGGCGTCATCCTCTCCCAGTTCATCCGCGGGGCCGCCGAGGAGCTCATCTCGCGGCCCGGGGAGCTCATCGACCCGGTCCTCGTCAGCGCCGCCATGGCGCGGGCGGCCCAGCGGGCCTACGACTCCGTGCGCGACCCGGCGGAGGGCACGATGCTCACGGTCGTCCGCGAGATGTCGGCGAGCATCGCGGTCGACCTCGCGCACATGGACGAGACGCGCCTGGGACCGGACTGGACGCCGGAGCGCCAGAACGCGCTCCTCGCCGACCTGCTCGAACGGGCGATCGTCGCCGGCGAGGAGTCGGTCCGGCGGGGCCCGGAGCTGCTCCCGGCGCTCAAGAAGGCCGGTGTCGTCGACGCCGGGGGCTACGCGGTCACCGTGATCCTCGCCGGCGTCGTCGCGGTCCTCCGCGGGACCGAGGCCCCGCAGCTCGCGCACCACAGCGCGCCGGCGGTGAAGGTCTCCCATCCCGAGCACGAGAGCTCCACGTTCCGCTACTGCACGAACTTCGCGGTGACGGGCGCCGACCTCGACTCCCACCGGTTCGTCGGGCTGCTCGAGGCGATCGGGGACAGCGTCCTCGTCGTCGGGGACGCCGCCACCCTCAAGGTGCACGTCCACACGGACGACCCGGAGGCGGCGATGGCGCTCTTCGCCGAGCACGGCGACGTGAGCCACCTCGACGTCGCCGACATGCGCGAGCAGGTCGTCGAGCGGGACGCCCGCCTCAGCGCGGCCGGCGTGGGCAACGGCGCCGCGGCGACCGCGGTCGCCCCCGCGGTGCGCTGCGGAGCGCTCGCCGTCGTCGTCGGACCCGGGATGGGTCGCCTCTACGAGAGCCTCGGCGTGCACACGCTCGACGGGGGCGAGACGCTGAACCCCTCGACGCACGAGATCCTCGCCGGCATCCACGAGGTGCCCGCCGAGGAGGTCGTCGTCCTCCCGAACAGCCCGAACGTCATCATGGCCGCCGAGCGGGCAGCCGAGCTCGCCGAGAAGGTCGTCCACGTCGTCCCGTCGCGGTCCCTCCAGGCCGGGCTCGCCGCGGCGATCGCGCTGCTTCCCGACGCGTCCGCGCAGGAGAACGCCGACGCGATGGTCGACGCGCTCGGCGACATCCGCACGGGCGCCGTCGCTCCGGCGGCTCGCCAGGACCCCGAGGGCCGGTTCGCGATCGGCGACGCCGTCGGCTTCGTCGACGACGAGCTCGTCGCATGGGGGGAGCCGCACGCCGCGCTCGCCGCCGTGCTCGGGCGGATCGCCGACGGGGCGGAGCTCGTCACGTGCATCAGCGGCGCCGGTGCGCCGCTCGACGCCGAGGCGGTCGCGGAGCTCGCCCCCGACGGGGTGGAGCTCGAGCAGTCCGACGGCGGCCAGCCGGCGTACTGGTGGCTCCTCAGCGCCGAGTAGGGCGCCGCCCGACCGCCTACCCTCCGCGGGGTTGAGCCCGGCCGAGCCCCCGCACCGCTTCGCCTCCCGCGAACGTCCCGACCGCCGAGCGCTGTTCGGCGCCCCGGTGCGCACGCCCCGGCCTTCGCGGCTCACGACGCCGCTCGAGCTCTCCCACGACAAGGCGCGTGAGGGCGCCACCGCGCTCGGGCTCGACACCGTCGCCGCGCTGCTCGAGCACCTGCCACGCGACCGCCGCGAGGCCCGGACCGTGGCGACGCTCGGACCGGGCGACCAGGCGACCGTGCTCGTCGAGGTGCGCTCGATCACGTCGCGCCCCGTCCGCCGCCGCGGGATGAAGCCGCTCGTCGAGGCGACCGTCGCCGACGAGACCGGCCCGATGAAGGCGACGTTCTTCAACCAGCCGTGGCTCGTCTCCAAATACCCGGTCGGCACGCGGCTCGTCCTCCACGGCAAGTACGAGGCCCGCAACCGGTTCCGCGTCAGCTCCCACGCCCCGACCCAGGAGGCGACGGCGAGCGGGGAGGAGGTCGCGCACTACCCGGCGAGCGACGGTCTCTCCTCGACGCAGATCCTCGCGCTCGTGCGCCGCCACCTCGACGCGGTCGCCGATGTCGTCGAGCCGCTCCCGGGTCGCCTGCGGGCCGCGCAGCGGCTCCCCGATCGTCCGGCCGCGCTGCGCGCCGCGCACGTGGGGGACGCCGAGGGCGGCCGCGTCCGGCTCGCGTTCGACGAGCTCCTCCTCACGCAGCTCACGTACCTGCGCCGGCGCCGGGGCCGCGAGCAGAGGGCGGGGGCGCATCCGCTCCAGGACGACCCGACCCTCTCCGCGCGCTGGGCCGCGGAGCTGCTCCCCTTCACCCCGACCGGCGACCAGGTCGCGGCGATGGCGACCGTCACCGGCGACCTCGCGCGCCCCGTCCCCATGCAGCGGCTCCTCATGGGGGAGGTCGGGTCCGGCAAGACCGTCGTGGCGCTGCACGCGATGCTGCGCGCGGTCGAGCACGGCATGCAGGCCGCGCTGATGGCGCCGACGGAGACCCTCGCCGAGCAGCACTTCGCGACGATCCAGGCGCTCATGCCGGGGGAGATGGTCCCCGTCGCGCTCCTCACCGGATCGACCCCCGCGGCCCGCAAGAGGGAGATCCTCGCCCGCCTGGCGACCGGTGAGCTCGGCCTCGTCGTCGGCACGCACGCCCTCATCGAGGAACCCGTCGCGTTCTCGGCGCTCGCCGTCGCGGTCGTCGACGAGCAGCACCGGTTCGGCGTGCGCCAGCGGGCGGCGCTCGACGCGAAGGCGGGGGAGGGCCTCGCGCCGCACGTCCTGCACATGACGGCGACTCCGATCCCGCGGACCCTCGCGCTCCTCGGCTACGGGGACCTCGACGTCACCGTGCTGCGCGAGCTGCCGAAGGGACGCCGGCCGATCGCGACCCACGTCGCCTCCGGCGAACGCGAGAGGGCCCGGGCCTACGAGCGCATCCGCGAGGAGCTGCGGGCGGGTCGGCAGGCGTTCGTCGTCGGCCCGCTCGTCGAGGAGAGCGAGGCGCTCGCGGCCCGCGCCGCGACCGGTGAGTACGAGCGACTGCGCGGCGGGGAGCTGCGCGACCACCGGGTCGCGCTCCTGCACGGCCAGATGCGGCCTGCCGAGAAGCGGGCGGCGATGGAGTCCTTCGCGCGCCACGAGGCCGACGTCCTCGTCGCGACGACCGTCATCGAGGTCGGGATCGACGTCCCCAACGCGACCGTGATGCTCGTCGAGAACGCCGAGCGGTACGGCATCAGCCAGCTGCACCAGCTGCGCGGGCGGGTCGGGCGGGGCGAGCACCCGTCCCTCTGCCTGCTCTTCGGCCCGAAGGAGTCGCCGCGGCTGGCGGCGCTCGCGCAGCACACCGACGGCTTCCGGCTCGCCGAGATCGACCTCGAGCTGCGGGGCGAGGGGGAGCTCATCGGCACGCGGCAGTCCGGTCTGCCCGGGTTCCGCATCGCCGAGCTGCCGCAGGACGCGGCGATCCTCGAGCAGGCGCGCGCCGTCGCCGAGGAGCTCGCGCGCACGGACCCCGACCTCGAGGATCCCGAGCACGCGCTGCTCGCGCTCGCCCTCGCCGACGCGTTCCCGCTCGCGGGGGCCGACGTGATCCCGGCATGAGGATCGTCGCCGGACGGTGGGGCGGACGCCGTCTCGCCGCCCCGAAGGGGGACGCGACGCGCCCGACGGCCGACCGCGTGCGCGAGGCGATCTTCAGCGCGCTCGGCGACGTCTCCGGCGCGCGCACGCTCGACCTGTTCGCCGGGAGCGGTGCGCTCGGCCTGGAGGCGCTGTCCAGGGGGGCGGCCACCGTCACGTTCGTCGAACGCGACCGCCGCGCCCTCGCGGTCCTTCGGGACAACGTCGCGGAGCTCGGGGCGAGCCGCGAGGAGGCCGTGATCGTCGGCGCGCCGGCCCGCAGCGCCCTGCGCACCGCGCGCGAGCGGGGCGACGAATACGATCTGATCTTCCTCGACCCCCCGTACCGGCTCGCGCCGGCGCTGGGGCCCGAGCTCGACGAGGGCCTGGCGGCCCTTCTCGCGCCCGGAGCCCGCGTCGTCTGCGAGATGGACCGCCGGGCACCGCTCCAGCTCGACCTCCCGTGCGTGTTCGAGCGGGGTTACGGCGACACGACGATTCGCATCCACACGACAGGACCATGATTCCGCCCGAGAAGAAGATCGCCGTCTGCCCCGGCAGCTACGACCCGATCACGAACGGCCACCTCGACATCATCACGCGTGCCGCCGACGTCTTCGACGAGGTCGTCGTCGCCGTCGTGAACAACTCCGTGCGCAAGAACCGCACGCTGTTCCCGATCGAGGAGCGGATGACGTTCATCGTCGACGCGCTCGCGGACATGGGCGTGACGAACGCCCGGCCGGAGCCGTTCAACACCCTCGTCGTCGACTTCGCCCGCGAGGTCGGTGCGACCGCGATCGTCAAGGGCCTGCGGGCGATCTCGGACTTCGAGTACGAGTTCGAGATGGGGCAGCTCAACCGCCGCCAGGCGCCGGACATCGACACCTTCCTGCTCATGGCGAGCCCGAGCTTCAGCTTCCTCTCGTCGAGCGGCGTGAAGGAGCTCGCGACGTTCGGCGGGAACATCGAAGGCCTCGTCCCCGAGCCCGTCGAGCGCCGGCTCGTGGAGGAGCTCCGGCGCGACTGAGGTTCTGGTCGCCGCCTTGCGGGCCTCGCGGCCGATGGCGCGACCCGTCTAGACTCGCCCACACTGCGGGCAGGAACCGCCGGCCGCGCAGCGAACTGAAGGGTTGCCATGGACGTCCTGGTCCTCATCGACAAGCTTGACGATCTCGTCCACAACGCCAAGGGCGTGCCCATGACCGATCAGGTCAGGGTGGACAAGGAGGAGATCTACGACATCCTCGATCAGATGCGCGCCACGATCCCCGAGGAGATCAAGCAGGCGCGCTGGATCGTCAAGGAGCGCCAAGAGATGCTCGCCGAGGCGAAGCGCGAAGCCGAGCGCGTCGTCAAGGAGGCGAAGGACCGCGCGACCCGCCTGACCTCCGA
>JBFIDS010000208.1:0-6401 GCA_041603715.1 Paraconexibacter sp.
CCCAGGCCGACGAGGCCGTCGTGCTCGCCGAGGAGGAGGTCGAGCGCGCGCGGTCCTTCGCGGGCGCGCGTGCCCTGGGGATCGCGCTGCGCGCGGCTGCGCTCGTCGGACCGGACGGCGATCGCGTCGACCGGCTCGTCGAGGCCGACCACGTGCTGCGGGAATCGCCGGCGCGGCTCGAGCGCGCCCGGGTCCTCCTCGACCTCGGTGCGGCGCTCGTGGTGGCCGGGCACGTCGCGGACGCGCGTGCGCGCCTCGGGGAGGGGATGACGCTCGCTCACGAGTGCGCTGCGGGGGCGCTTGTCGAGCGTGCACTCGACGCCCTGCGGGCCACCGGTGCCCGCCCGCGCCGACCGGCCGTCCGCGGGGTCGACGCGCTCACCCGGCACGAACGGCGCTGCGCCGAGCTGGCTGCCTCGGGGATGACGAACCGCGAGATCGCCGAGCGCCAGTTCGTCACGCTGCGCACCGTCGAGCAGCACCTCTCGAAGGCCTACCGCAAGCTCGGGATCAGCTCTCGCGACGCGCTCGGCGGCGTGCTCGACGGCGGCGACGCGCATCCTTGACGAGTCGGGCACCACGGTGACGCTCTCGAAGGTCTGCCGGCCCTCAGCCGATCGTCGAGGCCGAGTGGACGAACACCGCGGTGATGGCGGCCTCCGTCGACTCCATCCCGGCAACTGCGCTGGACGTGTTGCAGCGGATCTGCCACTGACGGGCGGGCGGCGCGTCGTCGATCGCGGTGAGGGCGAGCTGCACGGTCTGCCCGTTCCCGACGAACACCTCGTTGGCGACGGCGACGAGGTCGCCGGTCGTCCGCCGGATGGAGCAGTTGACGACCCTGTCGGCTCCCGTGCCGTTGCTCACGGTCAGCGAGGCGTTGAGGATCGCGTGGGACTGCTGGTGGACCGGGGCCGTCGGCGACGTGACGATCGTCCCGAGGGTGCTCGAGATCGGGATGTCGGTCGTCTCACGCGCGCCCGCGCCACTCGACAGCTGCGCCGGGGGCAGGCCGCCCACCGTGTTCGCGTTGATCGCCCCGCCGAGCTTCGCCTGCGTGACGGCGCCGTTCGCGATCTTCGCCGTCTCGACGGACCCGTTGTCGATCTTCGTCGCCGTCACCGAGAGGTCCGCGATGTTGGCCTTCTCGACGACGCCCTCGCCGAGCGTCGGGTTCGGGTAGTTGCCGGTGAGCGCGCCGCCCGCCGGACCGTTGGAGAGGCCGGGGTCTCCCTTGTCCCCCTTCGGTCCCGCGACGCCGGTCGTCTGCAGCCGCACGAGGAACGACGCGGGCGTGAAGCCGCCCCAGAGCTCGGCGTTGAGGTTCTTGACCTCGCCGCTGAACTCGGGGTCGACCGCGAGCGCGGGCGTGCCCGCCGGGGTGTCCTCGTTCGCGCTGAGCGACAACGGGGTGCCGCGCGAGGCGAACGCGGCGGCGAGCCCCCCGACGAGGTTGTTCGCGCGGATGCACTCCCGCTGCGGACGACGGCAGCCGTAGATCGCCGAGCCGCCGGCGTCCGGGCCGGTGGAGATGTTCGACTGGCGCGTGCCGTAGAGGCTCGCGCCCGTGACGCCGCTGATGATCTGCGTCTCGCGGGTGGCACCGCCACCGGAAGGGTTGCGCACGCCCTCGCGCAGGGACGATCCGGTCGCGCCGTGGGCCGGGAGCGCGGCCGCTCCGGCCGCGGTGACGGCGACGAGGGTGAGCGGGACGAGATGGCGGACGGTCATGGAGTCTCCTCGGTTCAGGCGGGTGGGGACGGGGCGGGGCGCACGGAGCCGGTCCGCAGGTTGAACCCGCCGTCGAGGTCGGTGAGAGTGAGCTCGGTGGGGATCTCGGCCCCGGTTCGCGTGACCGTGACGCAGGCGACCTTCGCGCCCGCGACGATCTCGATCCGGGCGGGGCAGCGGACGAAGTTCACGCGGCCGCCGCCGGCGCGCTCGATCCGCCTCTGGGCCGCCGTCGCGTAGAGGCGTCCCGGGGAGAACGCCCGCACGACCTCCCAGCGGTAGTCGACCGTGTCGCCGTCGACCCCGGTGATCTCACCGCCGAGCTCGATCTCGATGTCCTTCGCGTTGCGGCCGCGGCAGTCGATCGCCGCTCCCGCCTCGCCGTCGGCGGACTTGCAGACGAGGCGCGTCATCTCGATCCCCGTCTGGCTCCTGTACTCGGGCTGGATCGCGTCCGCGATCGTCGTGCCGGAGAGCGACTTGGTACCGATGCTCACCTCCCCGCTGCATCCGGCGAGGAGCACGGCCATCGTGGCGGCGGAGAGGACCGGGATGCGGCGGATCGACACGGACGTGACCGTAGGCGGGAGGGCGCGCGCGGCGACCGAAGACTTTGCCCGTCCGCACCGTGCCCCTCGGCCCACGGGTTGACGTGTGAAACCGGATTCACATACCCTCTGTGAATCCGGATTCACATCGAGGAGCCCCGATGACCAACACGACGACCCCGCCCCTCACCGATCCCGCCCGCACGGTCCTCAACCAGGCGCCGCCGCTCGAACCGGCGAACCTGTTCGAGGTCGACGTCCCGCTCCAGGAGGGCCTCGTCCGCGAGGGAGGCGAGTGGGGCCTCGATCGCGCCCGCGACATCGGCGCGGTCGCCGGTTCGGTCGAGACGCGCGAGCACCTCTTCCGCGCCGAGGCCCACGTGCCGGTCCTCAAGCAGTACGACCGCTTCGGCAACCGCGTCGACGAGGTCGACCTCGACCCGTCCTGGCACTGGCTGCTGCGCACCGGGGTCGAGCGCGAGGTCCACAGCCTGCCGTGGCGGGCGGAGCGCTCCGGCGGCCACGTCGTGCGCGCCGCGATGTTCGGGATGTGGGCGCAGGCGTCGGGCGGGGTGACCTGCCCGATCTCGATGACCTACGCGGCGATCCCTGCGCTGCGTGACGGGGCCCCGCACCTCGCCGCACGCTGGGAGCCGCGCCTCACGAAGCCCGACTACGCCACCGGCGCGCTCGCCGGGATGGCGATGACCGAGCGCCAGGGCGGGTCGGACGTCCGCGCGAACATCACGCGTGCGACCCCGGCCGGCGACGGCACCTACGAGCTCCACGGCCACAAGTGGTTCTGCTCCTACCCGCCCTGCGACGTCTTCCTCGTCCTCGCGCAGACCGACGCCGGGCTGTCCTGCTTCCTCGTCGAGCGCGGCCCGGGCATGGAGTTCATGCGCCTGAAGGACAAGCTCGGCACGCGGTCGCTGCCCTCGAGCGAGGTCGAGTTTCGCGGGATCCGCGCCGAGCTCGTCGGCGAGGAGGGCAAGGGCGTCCACGCGATCATCCGCATGGTCAACCACACCCGGCTCGACTGCCTCATCGGCTCGATGGCGTCGATGCGCCGCGGGGTGACGAACGCCGTGCATCACTCCCGTCACCGGTCCGCCTTCGGCGCGGCGCTCGTGGACCAGCCCGCGATGACGAACGTCCTCGCCGACCTCGCGATCGAGTCCGAGGCGGCGACCGCGGCTGCCCTGCGCGTCGCACGCGCCTACGACGAGGCCGACGGCCCGTTCCGCCGCTTCGCCACGGCGGTCATGAAGTACTGGGTCTGCAAGCGGGCGGCGGGCCACGCGGCCGAGGCGCTCGAGTGCCTCGGCGGCAACGGCTACGTCGAGGAGTCCGGCATGCCGCTCCTCTATCGCGACGCGCCGCTCAACGGGATCTGGGAGGGCTCGGGGAACGTCTCCGCACTCGACGTCCTGCGCGCTCTCGTGAAGGAGCCCGACGGACTGCCCGCGTTCCTCGCCGAGTGCGAGTTGGCCCGCGGGGCCGACGCGCGGCTGGACGCACACCTCGACGGGCTCGCCGACGCTGCCCGCGTGCTCGGCACGACGCCCGAGTCCGCGCAGTTCGGCGCACGGCGCTTCGTCGAGGATCTCGGCCTCGCGCTCCAGGGCAGCCTGCTCGTGCGCAACGCGCCGGCGCCGGTCGCCGACGCGTTCTGCGCCGCCCGGCTCGCGGGCGGCGGAGGACTCGCCTACGGGACGCTGCCCGTCGGCGTCGACGCGGCCGCCATCGTCGAGCGTGCGCTGCCCGCATGACGCCGGCCCCACAGACGCTCACCTACGAGGTCGAGGACCGCATCGCGCGGATCACGCTGAACCGCCCCGAGCGCGGCAACGGCCTCACGACGCAGCTCATCGGCGAGCTCGCGGCGTGCGTCGAGCACGCCGACCTCGACCCGGACGTCCACGTCGTCCTCCTCTCCGGCAACGGGAAGGGGTTCTGCGGCGGCTACGACCTCGTCGCGAGCGCCGAGGGGATGGGCGAGGGCGCCTTCGGAGAGCAGGAGGCGCCGCCCGGGTCGCCCCTGGACCCGATGGTCATGGCCCGCAACCACGACCCGTCCGGCACGTGGGACCCCATGGTCGACTACGCGATGATGGGCCGCAACGTCCGGTCGTTCATGACGCTCTTCCACTCCGCGACGCCCGTCGTCTGCAAGGTGCACGGGTTCTGCGTCGCCGGTGGCACCGATCTCGCCCTGTGCTCCGACCTGCTCGTCATCGCCTCCGACGCGAAGATCGGCTACCCGCCCGCGCGTGTCTGGGGCTCTCCGACGACGTCGATGTGGGCCCACCGCCTCGGCCCGCAGCGGGCGAAGCGGCTGCTCTTCACCGGGGACTGCCTCTCGGGGGCCGAGGCGCTCGAGTGGGGCCTCGCGATCGAGGCGCCCGCCCCGGAGGACCTCGACGAGCGGACGGAGATCCTCGTGCGACGGATCGCGCAGATGCCGCTCAACCAGCTGCAGATGATGAAGGTGCTCGTCAACCAGGAGACCTACGGGCAGGGCCTCCACCAGACGCAGATCCTCGGGACGGTCTTCGACGGGATCACGCGCCACACCGCCGAGGGCTACGCGTTCCAGCAGCGTGCCGCCGAGGCGGGCTTCCGCACCGCGGTGCGCGAGCGCGACGAGCCGTTCGGCGACCCCGGACCGTCGACGTTCAAGGGATGACCGACACCACCCCCCGCGGCGTCGCGGACGTCACCGGCGGCACCCGCGAGCGCCTGCTCGCCGCCGCGCTCGAGCTCGTCCAGGAGGGCGGGTACGCGGCGGCCTCGGTGAAGGAGATCTCCGAGCGCGTCGGCGTGACGAACAGCGCGCTGTACCGCCACTTCCCGTCGAAGGCCGAGCTGTGCGCGGAGCTGTTCCGCCGCGTGTGCTCGGGCGAGCTCGCGGCGATGCAAGGCGCGGCGCAGGACGGCGCCGAGCTGCCGGTGCCCGACCGCGTCGAGGCGGTCCTCATGACGTTCGCGGGCCGGGCCCTCGCCAACCCCCGCCTCGCGTGGGCGCTCATCGCCGAGCCCGTCGATCCGCTCGTCGAGGCCGAGCGGCTCTCCTACCGGCGCAAGTACCGCGAGAACCTCGCCGGCCTGCTGCGCGAGGGGATCGCTGGCGGCTCCGTCCCCGAGCAGGACCCGGACCTCATCGCCGCCGCGCTCGTCGGCGCCGTCGGTGAGGCGCTCGTCGGGCCCGTCTCCCCCGTCGCCGACCCACCCCCGAGGAAGGAGGACGTCATGTCCGCCCTGAGGATCTTCGTCCGTCGCGCGATCGGGACGACCGCATGAGCGCTGATGCCGTCCGCGTCGAGACCGACGGCCCGGTGACGACCGTGCACCTCCACCGCCCCGACGTGCGCAACGCGGTCGACGGTCCCACCGCCGCTGCGCTCGCCGACGCCTTTCGCGCGTTCGACGCCGACCCCGACGCCGCGGTGGCGGTGCTCCACGGGGAGGGTGGTGTCTTCTGCGCGGGCGCCGACCTCAAGGCGATCGGGTCCGATCGCGGGAACTCCGTCACCGAGGACGGGGACGGCCCGATGGGTCCGTCCCGGATGCGCCTGTCGAAGCCCGTGATCGCCGCGATCGAGGGGCACGCCGTCGCGGGCGGCCTCGAGCTCGCCCTGTGGTGCGACCTGCGGGTCGCGGCGCGCGACGCGGTCCTCGGCGTCTTCTGCCGCCGCTGGGGCGTTCCGCTCATCGACGGCGGGACGGTGCGCCTGCCCCGCCTCATCGGGCAGAGCCGAGCGATGGACCTCATCCTCACCGGGCGCCCCGTGGACGCCGAGGAGGCGCTCGCGATCGGGCTCGTCAACCGGGTGGTCGAGCCCGGCGATGCGCTCGGGGCGGCGCGCGCGCTCGCGGCCGAGATCGCCGCGTTCCCGCAGACGTGCATGCGGGCCGACCGCATGAGCGCGCTCGAGCAGGACGGGCTCGGCGAGGAGGAGGCGATCGCGAACGAGCTGCGGCACGGCAGCGGGGCGCTGAACGCGGAGCTCACACAGGGCGTGTCGCGCTTCGTCGGCGGCGCGGGCCGCGGCGGCTCGTTCCACGGCTAGCGGCGCGCAGGAGCCGGCGGCAACCGCGGACCGTCGGCTGCCGCCCGGC
>JBFIDS010000209.1:0-6393 GCA_041603715.1 Paraconexibacter sp.
GAGCAGTCCGCCGCCGATCACCGCCGCGTGGCGGGCGGACCGCGCGGCACCCAGGATGGCCGCGCAGTCCGCCGGGTCGCGGAAGACCTCGACGCCCGGCACGTCCACGCCGTCCATCGGCGGGACGAGGGCGTCGGAGCCCGTCGCGAGCACCACACGATCGAAGCGGAGGGTCGTCGGGGGCTCGCCGTCGAGCGTGGCCGTCCCCGCGTCGGGGTCGAGCGCGACGACGCGCCGTCCGGCGATGACGGTGACCGCGTTGTCGGCGTACCAGCCGTCGGGTCGCAGCCGCAGCCCGTCGACGTCGTCCTCGCCGGTGAGGAGCGCGCCGAGGCGGACCCGGTCGTACGGGAGGTGCTCCTCCGCGCAGACGAGCGTGATCGGCAGGTCGGCGTCGAGCGAGCGGACGGCCTCGCAGACCGCCTGGCCGGCGATGCCTCCGCCGACGACGAGGATGCCGCGGGCCGAGAACATCAGTGGGTCTCCGTGAACGTGGTGGGAAGCATGGGAGCGGCGTTCCTTCCGGCGGGGTTCGACGACATGAGTTGACCGTAGGCGCCCTTGGAATGGGGCTCTACGACATCCGGGCGAGTCCGGGACGGCAGTTCCCACCGCGCGGTCGAAACTGAACCGCGCGGTGAGGAAACCGTCAGATGGAGGCGTGGGCGAGGCTCGGGACCCGTGCCGTCGCTCCCGCGCGGCGCAGGTAGAAGAACCACGTCATCCACGCGAACACGGCGTAGGAGGCGAGGAACACCCACAGCGCCGGGACCGACCAGTCCGCCTGGTCGATGGCGACCTGCACCTTCGCGGCGGGCGTCTCGGCCGCCTTCACCGCCGCCGAGACCCCGAGGCTCGCCTCGCGCAGGATGACCTGGATGAGGAAGCCGCCGAAGGCGCCGATCGCCCCGGCGATGCCGATGACGGCGGCCGCGCGACGCTTGAACTCGACCGCGACGACCTTTGCGTCCGACCCGGTCTCCGCGGCGTGGCGGCGCCCGAGCGTGCCGAAGATCGCGGGGATCATCCGGTAGGTCGAGCCGTTCCCCATGCCGGCGAGGAAGAAGATGACCATGAAGGAGCCGAAGAAGAGGGCGAAGCTGCGCTCCTGGACCCCGAGGATCGCGAACGCGGTGGCGACGCCCATCCCGAGGAAGCAGGCGAGCGTCACCCGCGCGCCGCCGAGGCGGTCCGAGAGCCAGCCGCCGAACGGCCGGGACAGCGAGCCGATGAGGGCGCCGACGAAACCGAGGCCGGCGAGGTAGGTCGCGATGAACGGGTGGCCGGCGAGGAACTCGGGGAACGTGTTGCGGATGACGAGCGGCAGGGCGAACGAGAAGCCGATGAACGAGCCGAACGTGCCGATGTAGAGGATCGACATCACCCAGGTCTGGCCGTGTCCGAGCGCCTTCGTGTACGACTTCGTGTCGGCCTTCGCCTGCGTGAGGCTGTCCATGTAGAGAAGAGCGCCGATCGAGGCGATGAGGATGAGCGGCATCCACATCAGGCCGGCGTAGGCGAGGTTCACCTCGTGGACCGGGTTCTTCACGGCGGCGGCGGGGACCCCGATGATGATCACGAGCGGGACGGCGAGCTGGGCGACGGCGACGCCGAGGTTGCCGCCCGCCGCGTTGAGGCCGAGCGCGAGGCCCTTCTTCCCCTCCGGGTAGAAGAACGAGATGTTCGCCATCGACGAGGAGAAGTTGCCGCCGCCGAAGCCCGCGGTCGCCGCGCAGGCGAGGAGGACCCAGAACTGCGTGTCGTGGCTCTGCGCCGCGAGCCAGCCGCTCGGCACGAGGAACGCGAGCAGCGTGACGGGGATGAGGAGCAGCCCGGCGCTGATCGCCGTCCACAGCCGGCCGCCGAAGCGCGGCACCGCGAACGTGTAGGGGATGCGCAGCGCGGATCCGACGAGGTTCGGGACGGCGGTGAGCCAGAAGAGCTCGCCGATCGACATGGTGATGCCGATGTTGCCGAGGTTGAGGACGATGATCGTCCACAGCACCCAGACGCTGAAGCCGATGTTCTCGGCGAAGATGGAGAACATGAGGTTCTTGCGGGCGATGCGCTGCCCGGTGGTCGCCCAGAACGTTTCGTCCTCGGGCTCCCAGTGGTCGATCCAGCGGCCCCTGCGGGCGGCGGCGGTGGTGGCTGACGTGCTCATGCCAGCACCGTAGGAATCGATCGGAAGGGGGCTCTACGACACTCGGTCGAAGCCCTTCCGACCAAGTCGCACCCGGCGGTCGAAGATGAACCGGGCGGTTCGGGAACATCCTTGTCGGCATGGCTCGACCCCGTGCCCGGATCGACCTCGCCGCCCTCGCCGACGCCTTCGCCCCGGACGGCCTGCACGGCGTGTCCGCGAGCGAGCTCGCGCGGGCGGTCGGGGTCGCCAAGCCGACGCTGTACGCGCACGGCGTCTCCAAGGAGGCGCTCTTCCTGCGGGCGGTGGAGGCCGAGGTGGAGCGCGTGGTGGACCGCCTGCACCGCGCCGAGCGGTCGACCGCGGGGATGTCGGCGCGCGACCGCGCGACCGCCGCCGCGCACGCGCTGCTCGACCACGCCGCCGCGCGTCCGCACGGTGCCCGCCTGCTGCACGACACCGCGACGCACGTGACGTCGTCGGTCGCGACGGAGGTCGCCCACGCCCTGCAGCGGGTCCCCGACCGCCTCACGGCGACCCTGCGCCGGGACCTCGCCGCCGACGGGTTGGACCCCGAACTCGCGCCGTTCCTCGCGCGCGCCCTGTACGGGTCCACGGCGGCGCTCGCTCATCGGCGCCCCGGTGAACGCCGGGCGGCGCGCGGGACGCTCGCCGCGATCGCGGCCTCGGTCGTCCCCCCTCCTCCGCGGCCGGCGACCGAGGAGTGGCCGGTGGCGTGACGGCGCGTCCGAGGTCCGGCACCAGGCCTCCTGCGTCGAGGGCGCCCGAATCGGGTAGGGAAGGCGCCGACCGACGAAGAGGCCGCTGATGACGAACACCCAATCGCACGTCCTGGTCACGGGCGCCACCGGCTTCGTCGGCGCGCACCTCGTGTCGATGCTCCGCGAGCAGCCCGAGACCCGCGTCCGGGTGCTCGTGCGCGACGCCGCCAAGCTCCGACAGCCGGACGGTCTCGACATCGTCGAGGGGGACCTCGGCGACGAGACCCTCGTGCGCGACGCCCTGGACGATGTCGCGACCGCGTACTACCTCGTGCACTCGATGGAGGCCGGAAACGACGATTTCTCCCGCGAGGACCAAGAGCTCGCAGAGGGGTTCGTGCGCGCATCGGACGCCGCCGGCGTCGGGCGGATCGTCTACCTCGGTGGGATTCAGCCACCAGGTGACGGGAGCGAGCACCTCGACTCGCGCCTGGAGGTCGAGGAGACGCTCGGCGGGGCGCGTGCCGACCTCGTCGCGCTGCGAGCGTCGATGGTCGTCGGGGCCCAGAGCGCCTCCTTCCGGGCCCTCGCCCGGATCGTCGAGCGACTCCCGGTGCTGGCCCTGCCGAGCTGGCGCGAGCGATGCACGCAGCCCGTGTTCATCGACGACGTCGTGCAGGCTCTCGTGGCGGCGCGGTCCGTCGACCCTGGCCGCTACGACATCGCCGGTCCCGACCGGCTCTCCTTCGAGCGGATGACGGAGGTCATCGCCGAGATCCTGGGCACGTCGCACCGCAGCGTCGACCTGCCCTTCTCGAGCCCCCGGCTCGAGGGCGCCGCGGCCGCTCTCGTCACCGACGGTGATCGCGAGCTGCTGACCCCGCTGATGGCCGGCCTCGACGAGGACCTGATCGTGGAGGACAACTCCCTCGAGGCGGTCTTCGGTGTCGTGGCGACGTCATTCGAGGAGGCCGCTCGGCGCTCGCTGGACATCTGAGCGCGGCGGGGCAACCCGCCGCGACGTCGTTGCATCGACATGTGGAGGGCCTGCGGGCCGAAGGCGATCACGCAGACGCCCGGGACGCCGGCGATGCACAGCGCCCGCTCAGGCGTGCGCGTCGTTCCCCCGGCGGTGCAGGACCGCGACGACGATGGCCCCGACGAGGACGCCGAGCAGGGCCGAGGCGACGGTGTTCGTCAGCCACGCGCCGAGACCGCCGATCGCCCCGAGCGCACCCTCGACGTCCTCCTCGAGGTGGTGGACGGCGTCGTAGAGGAACGACAGGCCGAGGTCGTCGAGCCCGACGAGCAGGATGTGTCCGCCGACCCAGAGCATCGCGGCGATCCCCACGGTCGCGAGGACCGAGAGCACGATCGGCATCGCACGCACGAGCCCCCGGCTGAGCCGCGCGGCCGAGCCCTCGCGCGTCTGCGCGAGCCGCAGGCCGACGTCGTCCATCTTCACGATGAGCGCGACGGCACCGTAGACACCGGCGGTGATCGCGAGCGCCACCGCCACGAGGATGAACGCGCGGGAGAGCAGCGGCTCGTTCGTCACCTCGTCGAGCGCGATCACCATGATCTCCGCCGAGAGGATGAAGTCCGTCCGTATCGCGCCGCCGACGAGCTCCTCCTCCTGCTCGGCCCCCTGGGCGAGGACCGGGGTCTCCGGGGCGTGGGCGTGCGGGCTGAAGCGCTCCCAGATCTTCTCGGCGCCCTCGTAACAGAGGTACGTCCCGCCGAGCATGAGGATCGGCGTGAGAAGCCCGGGCAGCAGCTCGCTGAGCAGCAGCGCGGCGGGGAGGATGAAGAGGAGCTTGTTGCGCAGGGAGCCCGTGGCGATCCGGCGGATCATCGGCAGCTCGCGCTCGGGCCGCAGGCCCTGGACGTAGCGCGGGGTGACCGCGGCGTCGTCGACGATCACGCCGGCCGCCTTCATGCTCGCCCGGCTCGCCCCCATGGCGACGTCGTCGACCGACGCGGCCGCCGCCCGGGCGAGCGCGGCGACGTCGTCGAGGAGGGCCGCGAGGCCCGCGCTCACGACCGGCCTCCGCTCGGTGCCCCGGGGGCGGTCGTGGCGTTCCTCGTGCGCGTGCGTGCCGACCTCACGGCGCACAGGGTAGGGACCCCGGCGTCCCGGCGGCCGCGGGGCGGGCGCCCCGTACCATTGAGGTATGGCGCTCGACACCGACCGTGCCCCGCGTGTGCTCGTCGTCGAGGACGACGAGGAGATCGCCCAGGTGCTGCAGCGCTCGCTGCGGATGGAGGGGTACGAGGTCCGTACCGCCGCCGACGGGGAGGCCGCCCTGGAGACCGCATCCTCCTACGTCCCCGACCTCGTCATCCTCGACCTCGGGCTTCCGAAGCTCGACGGGATCGACGTCGCGAAGCGCCTCCGGGGCGCCGACGACGTGCCGATCCTCATCCTCACCGCCCGTGATGCGGTCGAGGCGCGCGTCGAGGGGCTCGACGCGGGGGCCGACGACTACCTCGTCAAGCCGTTCGAGCGCCAGGAGCTGCTCGCCCGGCTGCGGGCCCTCCTGCGCCGCCGGCCGCCCCGCGGCTCGGCGTCGCTCACGGTCGCCGACCTCGCGCTCAACCCCGACACGCACCAGGTTCGCCGCGGCGAGCGCTCCGTCGAGCTCACGCAGCGGGAGTTCGAGCTGCTCGAGTACCTCATGCGCAACGAGCGGATCGTCGTCCCGCGTCAGCGGCTCCTCGAGGAGGTCTGGGGCTACGACCCGTTCGCGACGACGAACACGATCGAGGTGTTCGTGTCGAACCTGAGGCGCAAGCTCGAGGCCGACGGCGAGCCGCGGCTCCTCCACACGGTCCGCGGCGCGGGGTACGTGCTGAGGGCATGAGCCGCGTGGTGCGCCTCCTGGACCGGGTCCCGATCCGCTGGAAGCTCGCGGGAGGCTCCGCACTGCTCACGCTCGTGATCCTCATGGGCTTCGCCGTCATCGTGGGGACGCTCACGGCCAACCGGATCCGCTCGGACTTCGCGCGCGACACGGCCCGCGCGGCGACCGACCTCCAGGGGAGCATCGAGGCACGGTTCGACCCCGAGGAGGGCGTCCTCGTCTACAGCCGCCCGAACCTCGCGGTCTTCGCGACCGCCGACGATGCCGTCATCCGCGTCACGACGCAGGACAACTACACGCTGCGCGAGTACCCGCGCGGCACGCCCGACTTCGGCCTGCTCCCCGACGGCGGCACCGAGACGCAGGGCTATCGCGTCGAGACGCGGTCGGTCCCGCTCACGCTCGGCGGCTCGGTGGTCGTCCAGTACGCCCGCCCGATCGCCTCGCTCGAGGAGACCGTCGCACGCGTGCGTTTCTTCCTCCTGTCCGGTGTGCTCGGTGGCGCCGCTCTCGCCCTCATCGCCGGGCTCTTCATCGCCGGCCGCGCGATGCAGCCGGTGAGCCGGCTCACGGAGACCGCGCGTGAGATCGCGCGGACCCGGGACACGAACCGCCGCGTCCCCGTCTCGGACGCCGCCGACGAGGTCGCCGAGCTCCCCCGGAC
>JBFIDS010000210.1:0-6366 GCA_041603715.1 Paraconexibacter sp.
AGTCCGAGCGCTTGCGCGCCGGACCGCGCGTCGTGAACCGCGACCACCGACGGCCCATCGGCCCGGCGGCGCATCGCGGGCAGGTGGGCGGCGCAGCCCCGGCAGCGGCAAGGAGCTCAACCTCCGCACCGCAGGAGCAGGCGTACTCGTACAGCGGCATGGTCAGCTCAACCGGCGGGCGTGAGGCCGAGATC
The DNA here is from genome assembly GCA_041603715.1 of Paraconexibacter sp. Lineage (GTDB taxonomy): Bacteria > Actinomycetota > Thermoleophilia > Solirubrobacterales > Solirubrobacteraceae > Paraconexibacter. The sequence goes on from JBFIDS010000210.1 coordinate 195, forward strand.
AGGGAACGGCGGCGGGCCGGCCTGGTCACCGAGCGCGTCCGCGACGAAGACCTCGATCTCCTCCACGGTCGGGGCGTCGGTGAAGCGCATCTCGGCAGCGACGGTGTACGGCGCGATGACCTGCGCGACGCCGCCACCCGCGACGAAGACCTGGCCGCTGTAGCGGCCGCCCGCCTCGCCCGCCAGGAACGCGACGAGCGGTGCGACGTTCTCCGGCCCCCAAAGGTCGGCGCCGTCGGGGCCCGTGGGCAGCTGTCCGAAGGTCCCTTCGGTCATCCGCGTGCGCGCGCGGGGAGCGATCGCGTTGGCAGTCACGCCGTAGCGGCCCATCTCGCGCGAGATGGTCACAGCGAACGAGGCGATGCCGCCCTTGGCGGCGGCGTAGTTGGCCTGGCCGGCGTTGCCGTACAGCCCGGCCTCCGAGCTCATGCAGATGACGCGGCCGTCGGCGGGTGCGCCGGTCTCCTTCGCCTTGGCGCGCCAGTGCGCGCACGCCGCCCGTGTGACGAGGAAGTGTCCGCGCAGGTGAACGGCGACCACCACGTCCCAGTCGTCGTCGGCCATCGAGAAGATCATCCTGTCGCGAAGGATCCCGGCGTTGTTGACGACGATGTCCAGACCGCCGAGCTCGCTCACCGCGCGCTGCACCATCGCGGCCGCGTCGTCGGCGTCGGCGACGTTGCCGCCGTCGACGATCGCTTTGCCGCCCGCGGCCACGATCTCCTCGCGGACCTCGGCAGCGGGGCTGTCGTCCGTCCCGTCGCCGCGCCAGTCGCCGCCGAGGTCGTTGACGACGATCGCCGCTCCCCGACCCGCGAGCGCAAGCGCGATCTCGCGACCGATGCCGCGACCGGCGCCCGTAACCAGCGCGACTTTGCCCTCGAGTTCCATGGTGCTCCTCATCGCCAGTTGTGAAAAGTGATCATTAGCAGATTGGTGCTTCAAGTCAGTTCTAGCTTGCACCAACTACACAGGTATCATGTTAGCGATCACTCGCGCGGTGCGTTGTCTGGCCGTGTCGCCATCACCGTCGGAGCGACGTTCCAGGGCTCCGGCCGGCCGCTCGTCCAGCTCGGCGGCCGTCCCCCGGGCCAGTAACCGAGCGCCAGGAGCGCGATGCTCGCGGCCCAGCCGATGTACAGGGCGTCGCCGATGGCGAGGAAGGTCCCGCTGAACGCGGCGATCAGCCCCCATACACCTAGGAACGACGTGATGAGCCCGACACGACTGGCGCGCAGCGACGCGTACGCCAGCCAGCTGGCGAACAGCAGGCGCGAGACGATGTCGATCCACCTAACGGCGATGAGCAGCCCACTGTCATCGAGCGCCTCACGCTCGGTGCGGTACTCGCGGCCGACGAACGCGTCGGCCGCGTCGCGAAGCGCGAACCAGCCCAGCATGGTGCTCACGGCGATCAGGAGGCTCGCCGTCAGCCCGATGATCGCCAGTGCACGGGGAACGGCGGGATCCCGCGCGACGAGCACGCGCTGCAGGAACAGGACCAGCGGAAGCGTCAGCAGCAGGCCCGCGACGCGCAGCGACGCCGCCACCAGCTGGTCGTCCCGGTTGGCGGCGAACTGACGCAGCGTCTCGGTGTCGCCAGCGTTGCGGGCGGCGGCCGCGGACACGAGGACCGCGGCGAGCGTGAGCCCAAGCCCCAGCAGCGTCAGCGGTCCGACCAGCCTGCCGAGGCGCCGTTCGGTGCGGATCTGCTCGGAGCGGTCGTCGGGGTCAGCGAGGAGGCTCATGCGAGGGTCCGTAGGCGGTTCGCTCGCGGGCCGAGCAGACGCTCGGTCCGGTTCCGCCGTTCCAGCGCGATCGTCAGTGCCGGCACGAGCACGAGGATCACGGCCGCGGCGAGCAGCACCTCGACCGCGGCGAGTGCGCCGAACTGCCGCAGCACTGGGATCGGGCTCAACACGAGCACTGCGAAGCCCAGCGCGGCGGTCACCGCGGACGTCAGGACCGCGAAGCCGACCTGCGGGGGGGCCAGCGTCGCAGCTGCGATCGTCGATCCTGCCGTTCGGCGGGCCGCGTGGATGCGCATCTCGACGATGATCGCGAACTCGACCGCGATCGCGACGAGGAGCGGTTCCAGACTGGCCGAGAGCGGTGAGAGCGAGACGCCGCTGAGGCTCAGCGCCAATGACGAGGCCCCGCTGGCCACGGCGGCCGGGAGGACGATCACCAGCGTCCGGCGAGCGCCGTAGCCAAACGCGAGGAGGAGCAGGGCGATGGCGCCGATCGCGGCCAGGAGCAGCCACGGTCGGCCGCCCTGGATGCCTCTGACGGCAACGACGAGCGTCGGCACGAGGCCGCCCGCCGTCGCAGTCACGCCGGCTGGCGCGGACGCGAGCACCCCGTCGATCCGCGTCTGCAGCGCGGTCAGCTCCTGGGCGTTGGTGAGTGGCGCACCGAAGCTGAACTCAGTGAGGCCACGTGACGGCGTCAGGAAAGCACGGACGAACGTCGGGGGCGCGACGTCCAGGAGCGCGGTGCTCGCCTTACCCCCGGGGATCCGGCCCCCGGCCGTCACCAGCTCGGTCAGGCTGGGCCCCGGCCGCAGACGCCGGTCGAGCGCGCCGATCCGGGTCTGCGCATCGCTCATCCACCGGACAACAGGAGCTGCGGACACGTCGCGACCGCGGACCGCCACGCGGACCTGACCCGCCGAACCGAAGACCTCGCCGGCGTCGATCGCGCGCTCGAGCTCCGGAAGGCCACTACTGGCCAACTGGTTGGGGTCGCCGCTGATCCGGACACCGTGGGCGCTGAGGATCCCGGCTACCAGCAGCACGCCGCTGATCGCGGTCACGACCAGCGCGCGACGGCGCGACCAGCCGAGCCTCCCGGCCGCCGCGAGCTCACGGGGCGGCAGCCGCCGGCGGTCGAGCGCCACGAGGAGCGCGGGCGCCAGCAGGAGCGCGGCCACCACCGCCACCGCCACACCGAGTGCCAGCACGAGACCCAATCTCTGGACGAGCGGTACCGGGCTGACAAGGAGCACCAGAAACCCCGCCGCCATCGCGCAACCGGCACGAATGATCAGCGGCCCCATCTCGGTCACCGCGACGCTCGCAGCACGGTGGGGCCGCCGGGTTGTGCGCGCCTCGCGGTAGCGCGACTCGATCTGGACGACGAAGTCGATGCCGAGCCCGAGGATCACCGGCAGGGCGGCGAGCGTTGCCGGTGTCAGACCGAGGCCCAGCGGCCAGCTGAGACCAGCGCAGACGGCAGTGGCAGCCAGCGCCGGGACCAGCAGCAGCGCCCGCCTGCGCCCCGCTCGCTGTGCAAGGACCAGGACCAGCATCATGATCGCGATGACGGCGGGCAGCAGGATCCCGAGCTGACGGCTGAGATCCCGTGACACCGCCGCGGCGACCAGGGGCGCCCCGGCGACCTCGACGCGCAGGCCCTGCTTGCGCGCGGCACGGGCCGCCGTCTGCAGTTGCTCGCCCGCGCGCCGGATCTGCCCGTCGTCCAGATCGCGACGGAGGCGGACGAGGACGATGGCGTGGTTGCCGTCCGGCAGCATCCACCGCAGGCGCGCCTTGGGTGCACCACCGGCGCCGAGGGTGAGCGCTTGCACGAAGGCCGGGTTGGTGAGCGCTGGAATGCCGACGGCGCCGAAGCGTGCGAACAGCGCCTCGTACTGCTGGCGCAGGGGACCGAGGCTCTCCAGCCGGGCTTCTCGCGCGGCGGCCTCGGTGGTCGCCTTGTCGGCCCCGAGCTCCTTGGCGATCTCGGTCGCGCGCTTGGCGGCGCGCTCCGCGGCGTCGGCCTTCGGACCGAGCTCGGACCGGACGACCCGGGCGATCTGCTCGATCGTCGTGTCCACGAGCGTCGCCGGCCCGAAAGCGGTCTGCACTCCGGGGACCTTGCGCACCCGTGCCTCAAGGGCTTGTAGCGCGGTCATCCCCGGCGCCGAGAGCGTGTCCGCCAGCGCCCCGGTCACGACGAGCGCGACGGGCTCGCTGCCGAACGCGGACTCCACGGCCTGCGTCGCCCGCCCCGTGTCCCCGTCGGGGTCCGTGAGCAGGGCAACCGACGCGTCGGATGAGAGCTGCGTCATCCCCGCGACGGCGAGGATTGAGGCTACGACGCCGAACCGCACAACACGTCGGGGACACGCGACCGCTGCGACCGCCAGCCCCGCGAGCCGATCAGGGAGGCTCCTGAAGTGGCGCAGCACCTACTCGTCCGGAATGGCGGACACGACCGGGTAATTGCCATCGCGCCTGGGCGGATTGTCCGCTGAGCCGGGGGGCGGCGTGTAGTTCGTCTTCAGCCCGCCGAGCGCCTTGAGCACACCTGTCTGCAGCAGCGCATCCTCGAGCTTCGCCAGCGACGGCGGTGTCGCGCCCAGCGACGCATTGCTCACGAGGAGCTGGACGCGGCCGCTCGCGACCTTCGCGTGGGGACCGGAGTGCCCGGGCTGCTCGCCCTCGCCCTCGAAGGCGAAGACGCTGCCCATGCCGGCACCGACCCCCCAGATGTCCCGCTTGTAGGGCTCGAGGAATTCGAGCATCGGCACGAGGTTGCGCAGCAGCGGACCGAGCGTATCGGCGACCGGGGCCGCCTTCTGGGCCGCCGGCTTCAGCTCCTTCAAGAAGGGATCGGTGGCGCGCAGCGCGGCCGGGAGCCGGGCGACGAGTTTCCGCGCGTCGGCCGCCGTCGCCGGCAGGTCGCGCAGCACCGGTGTCAGCGCCACGGCGGCGGTACCCAGGTCGTCGGTCACGGGCGTCGCCTTCCGCGAGAGGCCGCTCACCGCGGCCAGAGTGCGTCGGACCTGCGGGAGCGCCCGCGGGAACTCCTGGATCGTGCGGCGCAGGGCATCGTCGCGCGAGGCGACGGCGGTGGCCGTTTGATTCGTCGCGCGGATCAGCGTTCGCAGCGCGTCCCCGCGGCGTCCGACGGCGTTCAGGACGCGGGCGCCGTCGTCGACGAGCGTCACGACGGAGTCCCGCTGCTCACGGAGGGCCACCGTCGCCGGCAGGCCTAGGTCCACGGCCTCGGTGAGCCCGGAGAGGATCGAGTTGACGTCGTCGCCCCGGTCGTCGAGTCCTCGCCCGAACGCGCGCAGCGTGCTCTGCAGCGATGCGCGGGTGTCGTCATCGAGCGTGTTGAGGATCTTGTCCAGCGGCACGGTCTCGCGGGCGGCGTCGGGCGGCAGCAGACCGCCGTCCTCGATGCGGCCGGACGTCGGCGTTCCCGGGTCGACCTCGAGGTAGCTCTCGCCCAGCAGCGTGCGCAGCCGGGTCTCAACGCGGGCGTCGCGGTAGACGCTCTGGTGCTCGGGCTTCAGGTCCATGGTCACCAACGCGCGCTGGCCCTTGACGCGGATGTCGTCGACCCTGCCGATCTTGACACCGGCCCGGCGTACGTCGGAGCCGGTCACCAGCTGCAGGGGTTCATCGACGAGTACGGACACCTTGTACTGCTCCGAGGAGACGCCGGGCACGCGGCCGCCGGCCAATACGGTGTACATGGTCGCGAAGACCGCCACGACCGCCACCGAGTAGACGACGAGCGCGAGGATCTTCGGGAAGCGCTGGCGGTTGGTCACGGCGTGCCCTTGGTCGTCGTCGGGTTCTTGTAGCAGGGCCGCAGGCGACGCCAGCTCGGCTCGTTGGCCAGGGCGCCGACGGCGAAGAGCCCCTCGCCCGCCGTGGCACGGGCAACGGTGCGGTAGCCGTCGTAGAACTTCGTGAGTGACATCGTGTGCTCGAAGAAGTTCTCGACCGGCTCGAAGCAGGGCGGCAGCTTCGCCACCGAGCTGTCAACCGGCTTGACCTGGCCGCGGAGCGTCCGAACCGCGCGCGTGAGGTCGGCAGTCGTCCCCGGAAGGGTCTGGGCCAGCGACGTGAGCCGGGTCACCGGTCGGTTCAGCGCGCGCACGGTCGGGCGCCCGATCTCGCTGACGTCGCTGAGTGCGTTCAGCGCCGGGGCGAGCTCCCCGGCAGCGGGCACCAGCGCCCGCAGCGCGGGATCGAGATGACTGCGCGCCTGGTCCAGCCGGACGGTGGAGCTGCGCAGCGCCTGGATCGTCCCGGGAAGCTCCCGCAGGGTCGCTGAGAGTGCGGTGTCGCGCCGGGCAAGCTCGCCCATCACCTGGTTGCCGGAGGTGACGAGCGACGAGATCTGCGTCTCGCGCCGGGCGAGCTCGTCGCTC
>JBFIDS010000211.1:0-6335 GCA_041603715.1 Paraconexibacter sp.
CGGGATGAAGGTCGCGGCCGCGGGCGACGGCGGCGGGGTCGCCGTCTATCGCCGGGACCCGACCGGCCTCACGACCGGGACGATCGGCGTCTCCGCCTTCGGCACGCTCGCGCCGACCGGCCGACCTGGCGTGGGAGGGCTCCCGGGCACAGGGACGCCCGGGGCCGTCGCGGGCTGCGACCGCGCGTCGGTCGGCGCGCTGAAGGCGATGCCGCTGCAGGGCTGCTTCCTGCCCAGCGTCGATCCCCTCTACCCGGGAGCGGTCGTGTCCCGCGGGGACCTCGACCTCAACGGGCTGATCCTCCGGCCCGACCCCGGCGTGCAGATCGTCCTCGACCCTCGACGCCGGCGCATCGACTCGACCGGCAAGGTCCGCGTGATCCTCCGGGGCGCGGGTGTCGAGGTGACCCTCCTGCGCGAGAAGCTCCAGATCCAGCTCCCGTCGGCGGGCTCCGGCGCGACGCTCTTCGACTTCGCGGCCGGGAACATCGACCTCGCCGGCTTCCCGATCAAGGGCCGCGTCGTGGTCCAGCTCACCGCGACCGGGGTCCGGATCCCGCTGTCGCTCGCGCTGCCGGGGGCCTTCGGCGGCATCACGGGGGACGCGACGGTGATCGCCGAGAGCGGTCGCGGCATCCGACTCGACTCGCTGAAGCTGCAGCTCACCCGCGCTCCGCTCGGGCCGATGGAGATTCGCGATCTCCTCATCTCCTATTCCGGCGGGTCGGAGACGTGGCGGGGGAAGGCGACCCTCGGACTGCCCCCGCAGCCCGGGGGCGCCTCGCTCGGGGCGGACGTCACGTTCGTGCGGGGTCGGTTCCAGATGGGCAACTTCTCGCTGCGCCCGCCCTTCCCCGGTATCGCGGTCGGCCCCAAGGTCTTCTTCACCGAGCTGCGAGGGGGCTTCGGGCTCGACCCGATCCGCATCAACGTCGGGGCCAGCTTCGGAGCGCTCGCCGTCCCGCCGAACCTCCACACCGTGACGGTCGACGGCGACATGGCCCTCACCGTCGACGGCGGCACGGTCCTGCTCACGTTCACCGGGGCGGGGAAGATCCTCGGCATCACGACGAGCCGCGTCGTCCTCAACGCGACGACCGACGGGTACGCCGAGATGACCGCGGGCTACGACATCGACCTGGGCGTCGCCGCGCTGCGCGGGAACCTCGAGGGGTTCCTCGACGGCCGCCGCGGGCAGTTCGGGGCGACCGCCGACGCCTCCGTCACGGTCGGCCCCATCCCGGCGACCGGGCAGCGCGCGGCGATCTCCAACCGGGGAATCGGGGCCTGCTACACGCTCCTCGACGCGTCGGCGTACGTGGGGTACCGCTTCGGCGAGCCGATCCCGCGCGGCGCGCGGATCGGCGTCGGGTGCAACCTCAGCGAGTTCGAGATCCCGCGCCCGGGCGCCCGGGCGGCCCAGGCCCCGGGGGCCCCGGCGTTCACGGTCGCCGCGGGGACGACGCTCCAGAACGTCGAGCTGACCGCGCCCGCGGGGTCGCCGACCGTCGTCCTGCGGGCCCCGGACGGCTCGATCGTGACGCCCGTCGACGCCGGGGCCACGGGCTCGTTCGCCGGGCCGGCGTCCGCCCTCGCGCTGCCCGCGGCGGACCGGACCCTCGTCGTGCTCCGCAACCCCCGCCCGGGGACGTGGGCGGTCGTCCCCGTCCCGGGCTCGCCGCCGGTCGCGCAGCTGCGCGTCGCGCGCGAGCTTCCCGCCACGCGCGTCACCGCGTCCGTCGGGCGCAGCGGGGCGCGGCGGGTGCTGCGCTACCGCGTGACGGGAGCGGCGGGCGCGACGGTCCGCTTCAGCGAGCGCGGTGCCCGCGGCGCGGTCCGGGACCTCGGGACCGCGGGCGGAAGCGCGGGCAGGGTGACGTTCTCGCCCGCCGACGGCCCTGGGGGCCGACGCGAGATCGTCGCGCTCGTCGAGCGCGGCGGGATCCCGGTCTCGGCTCCCGTCGTCGCCCGGTACACCGCTGGGGCGGTGCGACGGCTCGCGACGGTCCGCCGGGTGCGCGCGACCCGCCGCGGCTCCGCGGTGACGGTCCGCTGGCGCGGCGTGAGCGGCGCGGCTGGCTACCTCGTGCGCGTCCGCGGTGCCCGCTCGGGGCGCGTGCGCGCCCGGCTCGCCGGCTCCCGCGCGCGGTCGATCAGGATCACCGGGCTGACCGCCGACGACGGGCGCCTCACCGTGACGGTCGCCGCCCGCGACCGCCGCGGGCGCGTGGGCCGCAGCGGCCGGTCGACCGTCCGCGGCTGACGGCGCGACTGCGCTCCGCGCGCCGACGCAGCCCGGCGCCGCGCGGGCGGCGAACCGGCGACGCCCCGGTGTGAATGTGGATTCACGGGCGTGCGAGCCCTCCGGATCCACATCGGGGCGCGAGGGCGGCGGGGGCGGGACCGTCGCGCGACGGCGGGATACCCTGTGCCCATGGCCACGACGACGACCAGCGTCACCGAGATCTGCCTTCGGGCCCGCGACGCCGCACGCGTGCTCGCCGCGACCGACAGCGCGACGAAGGACCGGGCGCTCCACGCGATCGCCGACGCGCTCGTGCAGCGCACGCCGGAGATCCTCGAGGCCAACACCCGCGACATGGAGGCGGGCCGCGAGAACGGCCTCGACGCTGCGCTGCTCGACCGCCTGCTCCTCACACCGGAGCGGATCGCGACGATCGCCGCCCAGGTGCGTGACATCGCCGCGCTGCCGGATCCCGTCGGCGAGGTCGTGGAGGGCCGTCGTCTCCTCAACGGGCTCCACGTCCGCAAGGTCCGCGTCCCGCTCGGCGTCGTCGCGGTCGTCTACGAGGCCCGTCCGAACGTGACGATCGACGCCGCGGCCCTGTGCGTGAAGAGCGGGAACGGCATCGTCCTGCGCGGCTCCTCCTCGGCCGCGCACTCCAACGCGGTGCTGAGCGGTATCGCCGCCGACGCGGCCGAGCGCGCGGGGCTGCCCGCGGGGACGATCGGGCTCGTCGCGGGGGGCGGCCGGGAGGAGCTCGCCGAGCTCGCCACCCAGACCGGCGTCGTCGACCTCATCATCCCCCGTGGCGGGGAGGGCCTGAAGAACGCGCTCAAGGGCGTCGCGACCGTCCCCGTCATCTACGCCGCCTCCGGGAACTGCCACGTCTACGTGGACGCGAGCGCCGACCTCGACGCGGCCGAGGCGATCGTCCTCAACGCGAAGACCCAGCGCCCAGGCGTGTGCAACGCCGCCGAGACCCTGCTCGTCCACGCCGACGTCGCTCCGGTCTTCCTCCCGCGGGTGCTCGCCGCGCTGCGTGACGCGGGGGTCGAGCTGCGCGTCGACGGGCGGACGCGGGCGCTCGCCGGCGAGGCGCTGGCCGGCGCGCTCACGGACGCGACCGGCGAGGATTGGGACACCGAGTTCCTCGCGCTCGTGCTCGCGGTGGGGGTCGTCGACTCGGTGGAGGAGGCGATCGCCCACGTGAACGCGCACGGCTCCGGCCATTCGGAGGCGATCCTCACCGAGGACGTGCGCTCGGCGCGCCGCTTCGAGCTCGCCGTGGATGCCGCGTGCGTGTACGTCAACGCCTCGACGCGCTTCACGGACGGCGGCGAGTTCGGGATGGGCGCGGAGATCGGCAACTCCACGCAGAAGCTGCACGCGCGAGGACCGATCGGCCTGCGGGAGCTCTGCACGTTCAAGTACGTCGTCATCGGCGACGGCCACGTCCGGGCCTGACGCCGCACCGCGGACGGACGGCCGGCGGGCGAGGCGAGAGCGACGGGCATATGGCACGGGTCGGCATCCTCGGCGGGACGTTCAACCCGCCCCACATCGGGCATCTCGTATGCGCGGCGGAGGCCCGCGGCGCGCTCGCGCTCGACGAGGTCCTCCTCATGCCCGTCTTCCTGCCTCCGCACAAGGAGCTCGACCGCGACCCCGGTGCCGACGCGCGGCTCGAGATGTGCGCGCTCGCCGTCGACGGGGAGGAGGGCCTGCGCGTGAGCGCGCGGGAGGTCCGGCGCGGCGGGCCCTCGTACACGGTGGAGACCCTGCGCGCGATGCGCAGCGAGACCCCTGACGACGACCTCGTGTTCCTCGTCGGCGGGGACATGGCGCAGTCGCTGCCGACATGGCGCGAGCCGGAGGCCGTCCTGCAGCTCGCGACGCTCGGTGTCGCCGCGCGCGAGGGCGTGGGCCGCGAGGACGTGCGCGACCGGCTCTCCGGCCTCGCCGGTGCCGCCGACCGGCTGCGGTTCTTCGACATGCCACGCCTCGACATCTCCTCGTCGATGCTGCGGCGCCGCGTCGCCGGGGGCCGCTCGATCCGCCATCTCGTCCCCGCCGCCGTGGCCGCGCGGATCGCCGAGCGCGGCTGGTACCGGGACGGCGCGACGCCCGGAGGCCCGGAAGAGGATCATGGGGCGACGTCATGACCGACACCGCCCCCGAAGAGATGACCGACCCCGTCCGCCTCGCCGAGGCGATCGCGGCGCTGGCCGCCGACAAGAAGGCGGCCGACATCGTCGCCCTCGACCTGCGGGGGGTGAGCGGTTTCACCGACGTCTTCGTCGTGTGCTCGGGCAACACCGACCGCCAGGCGAAGGCGATCCACGACGCGATCCACTTCGGGCTGAAGAAGGACCACGGGCTGCTGCCGCGCCGCGTCGAGGGAGCCACCGAGGCCCGGTGGATCCTCATGGACTACTTCGACGTCATCGTGCATGTCTTCACGCCCGAGGCGCGGGACTACTACCGCCTCGAGCAGCTCTGGGGCGACGTACCGCGGATCGAGCTCGACCCCGCGCTGCTCGGGCACGGCCCGCAGGACGGCGCGGGCGCGTAGCGCGCCGCGTGCTGCCCCGGCTCCCGAAGGAGCGCGGCCCGGCGCTCGTCGGCCTCGCGTCCGTCGTCCTCCTCGTCGCGATCGTCGCCCTGGGGATCGCCGGCGGCGGCGACGAGCGCACCCGCGTCGACGGCGGGTTCTCGAGCCTCGCCCCCGGCGACCGTGCGCAGGAGCGCGCACGCGCAGGCGGGGACGGAGGGAGGGCCGGGCGCTCCGCCGCCCCGCGACTGCGGCTCGAGAAGATCGGGGCGTTCTCGCGGCCCCTCTTCCTCACCCAGCCGCGCGAGGAGCGCTCGCGGCTCTTCGTCGTCGAGAAGGGCGGTCGCGTGCGGATCGTCCGTGACGGAAAGGTCCTGAGGGAGCCGTTCCTCAGCGTGCGCGGGCGCGTCTCGGATCTCACCGAGCAGGGCCTGCTCGGGCTCGCGTTCGCGCCGTCGTTCCGCCGCACGCGCCTGCTCTACATCGCGTTCACCGACCGCGCGGGCGACCTGCGCGTCGAGGAGTGGCGCGCGTCGAAGGCGAATCCCGACCGCGCGCCGCGCAGCAGCCGCAGGCTCGTCCTGCGCGTGCCCCAGCCCCGGCCGACGCACAACGGCGGCAACCTCGTCTTCGGTCCCGATGGGCTCCTCTACATCGGGGTGGGGGACGGCGGCGGGCCCGGTGACCCGCGGCGGGCCGGTCAGGACCGCGGCACGTTCCTGGGGAAGATCCTGCGGATCGACCCCCGCCGCACCGGCTCGCGCCGCTACCGGGTGCCGAGGACGAACCCGTTCGTGCGGCTGAAGGGCGCGCGGCGCGAGATCTACGCCTACGGCGTCCGCAACCCGTGGCGCTTCGCGTTCGACCGCAAGACGGGTGCGTTCGTCATGGGGGACGTCGGCCAGGAGGCCTTCGAGGAGCTCAACTACCGCCCGCGAGGACGGCTCGCGGGAGCGAACTTCGGATGGAGCGCGTTCGAGGGCAACCGCCGGTTCAACCGTCGGATCCGGGCCCGCGGTCACGTCCGTCCCATGCACACCTACGGCCGGGACCGGGGCTGCTCGGTGATCGGCGGTCCCGTGGTCCGGGACCCCGGCCTGCCCTCGCTCGAGGGCCGCATGCTCTACAGCGACTTCTGCAGCGGTCAGATCTCGAGCATCGTCCCGCGCGCTCCGCGCGGCCGCCTGCCCCGGCGGGAGGGCCTGAAGGTGTCGCTCGCGGCCTCGTTCGGCGAGGACAGCGCCGGTCGCGTCTACGTCGTCTCGCTCAACGGGCCGGTCTTCCGGCTCGTCGAGAAGTGACCGTGGGAGCGGCTTCGGGGGGCCGAACGACGAAGGCCGCCAGAGGAGTCTCAGGCGGCCTTCGGTCCAGTGGAGCTAGCCGGGCTCGAACCGGCGACCTCGTGACTGCCAGTCACGCGCTCTCCCAGCTGAGCTATAGCCCCCGAGAAGCGATACGACGACGCCATCGTAACACCGGCGCGCTGATTGTTCCTCGCCGGCGACAACCGGAGGCGCAGCTCGGACCGGCCGGCGACCA
>JBFIDS010000212.1:0-6285 GCA_041603715.1 Paraconexibacter sp.
CGGCGACGTCGGCGCCGTGGGCGGTCACCACGCCGCTGATCGCGGCGAGGACTCCCGGACGGTCCGGGCCGATGGCGGTCACGGCAAGCAGCATCCTGCCCCAGAACCTACGACATCCGGCCCGTCTGCCCGGTCACCATGTCCGGGGTGGGCGCGTGGACGGAGCGGCGCACTGCGCCCCGCCCCCCGCGGGTCAGCCCGGCAATCCGTGCTCGAGCGCGCCCTTGACCGCCGCGTCGAGCGCGTTGATCCGTGCGAGCGCGAGGGCCTCGGGCGAGCCGAAGCGCCGCCCCGGTGCGGGGTCCGGCCCGTGGTGGGTGAGGACGCAGTGGGCGAGCGCGAGGCGCCGCGGCTCGTCGAGCCCGGGGACGCCTCCCGCGGCCCGGGCGTCGAGCAGCCGCAGGCCCAGCTCGACGTGTCCGAGCAGGCGACCGGCCTCGGTGAGCCCGATCTCCGCCCCGTAGGTGAACTCCTGCGTCTTGCCGAGGTCGTGGACGAGAGCGGCCGTGACGAGAAGGTCTGAATTGAGACGCGGGTGCAGCTGGCAGGTGTCGAGCGCGAGGGTGCCCACGGCGACGGTGTGCTCCAGCAGCCCGCCGAGGTAGGAGTGGTGACCGGCGCGCGTGCACGGGGCGCGCCGCCACGCCGCCCGTAGCTCCGCGTCGGTGAGCAGAGACTCGAGCAGGGCGCGGTACCCGCGGTCGTGGACCTCCCCGGCGAGGTGCTCGAGGAAGCCGTCGAGCTCGTCGAGATCGCGGTACGCGACGGGGAGGAACGCCGCGGGGTCCGCCTCGGCGGCCTCGGCGCGCACGATCTTCTGGACGTCGAGCTGCAGCTCGTCGCGGAACCGCTCGGCCCGCCCGGCGACGCGCACGAGGTCGCCGCGGTCGAACCCGGCGCCGATCCGGTCGGCGTCGCGGAACACGCGGGCCGGGATCGCGCCGGTCCGGTCGCGCAGCTCGAGCGCGAGGTAGGGGGTGCCCGAGCGCGCCATGAGGCGGTCCTTGCGGGTGCAGGCGAGAACGAGATCGATGAGGTCGCCGGGCCGCAGCGCCGCGACCGTGGGCGGATCGCCACCGGCGGCGCCGGGCGCAGCGGGCGGGACCGTGGCGTCGGGCACGAACCCATCATGTACCGTGGATCGGATGCCGTCCCTCCACTGGGAACACCGCCCGGACGGGCTTCGAGCCCCCGCGCTCGTCTGCGCGTTCGACGGCTGGAACGACGCCGGGGACGCGGCGACGGCCGCGCTCCAGTTCGTCGGCTCCTCCCTCGGGGCGGCCCGATTCGCGACGATCGACCCCGAGGAGTTCTTCGACTTCCAGGCGACGCGCCCGAAGATCCGCCTCGTCGAGGGGCGGGTCCGCGAGATCGACTGGCCGGAGACGGAGCTGTACTCCGCGCACGTCCCGCGGGCCCCGCGCGACCTCGTCCTGCTGCAGGGCCCGGAGCCCTCGATGCGGTGGCGGACGTACTGCGAGCAGATCGTCGACGTCGCGGAGGCGCTCGGGATCCAGCTCGTCGTCACGCTCGGATCGCTCCTCGCCGACGTGCCGCACAGCGCCCCCGTCGCGATCACCGGCATCGCGTCCGACGAGACGCTCGTCGAGCGCCTCGACCTGCGGCGGTCGAGCTACGAGGGCCCGACCGGGATCACCGGCGTGCTGCACGCCGCGTGCGCGGCGGCGGGGCTGCCGAGCGCGTCGCTGTGGGCCTCGGTCCCGCACTACGTCGCGGCGGCCCCCAACCCGAAGGCGGCGCTCGCCCTCACCCGCAAGCTCGAGGGCCTCGTCGGCGTGTCCGTCGATGCGAGCGAGCTCGAGGAGGCCGCGATCGATTACGAGCGCCAGGTGTCGCTCGCGGTCGAGAGCGACCCCGAGGTGCAGGCCTTCGTCGAGCGCCTCGAGAAGGCGGCCGCGGCCGAGGCCGCCGACGACGAGAAGAGCGGCGACCTGCCGTCGGGCGACGTCCTCGCCCGCGAGTTCCAGCGCTTCCTGCGCCAGCGCGGCCCGGACGGCACCTGAGCGGCGACCCTCGCCGTCCCCGCGAGGACGGCTCGAGCGGCGTCTAGACGACCTGCGCCGCCGCGTGGCCCGACGCCCACGCCCACTGGAAGTTGAACCCGCCGAGGTGCCCGGTCACGTCGAGCACCTCGCCGATGAAGTAGAGGCCCGGGCTCCTCCGCGACTCCATCGTCTTGGACGACACCTCGCGGGTGTCCACGCCGCCGAGCGTGACCTCGGCCGTGCGGTAGCCCTCGGTGCCGGCCGGCACCACCCGCCAGGCGCCGAGCCCGTCGGCGATGTCGCGCAGCTCGGAGGGGGTGAACTGCTTCATGGGCCGAGAGCCGAACCAGCGCTCGGCGACGAGCGCGGCCATCTTCTTCGTGAACACCTCGCCCAGCACGGTCCGCAGCTCGCTGTCGCGGCGGGCGACCTGCCGCCCCTGCAGCCACTCCAGGGCGTCCTCGTCCGGGAGCAGGTCGATCTCCACGGCCTCGCCGGGGTTCCAGAACGAGGAGATCTGCAGGACCGCCGGCCCGCTGAGGCCGCGGTGCGTGAACAGGAGGTTCTCGCGGAAGCTCTCCCCGTTGCAGCTCGCGAGGCAGTCCACGGACGTGCCGGACAGCTCGGTGCACAGCTCCTTGAGCGGCCCGGTGGTCGTGAACGGCACGAGGCCGGCACGGGTGGGGAGCACCTCGTGCCCGAACTGCCGGGCGATCTCGTACCCGAAGCCGGTGGCGCCCATCGTCGGGATCGACAGGCCGCCGGTCGCGATCACGAGCGACTGCGCGGCGACGGGCCCGAGATCGGTCTTCAACCCGTACCCGGCCTCCGTCCTCTCGACCCCGTGCACCGAGGTGTCGAGGTGCAGCTCGACACCCGCCTGCCGGCATTCGGCGAGGAGCATCTCCAGGATGTCCTTCGACCGGTTGTCGCAGAACAGCTGCCCGAGCTTCTTCTCGTGGTAGGCCACGCCGTGCCGGTCGACCATCGCGATGAAGTCCCACGGGGTGTACCGGGCCAGCGCCGACTTGCAGAAATGCGGGTTGCGCGAGAAGAAGTTGGCGGGCTCCGCATACATGTTCGTGAAGTTGCAGCGGCCCCCGCCGGACATGAGGATCTTCTTGCCCGCCTTGTTGGCGTGCTCGAGCAGCAGCACGTCACGGCCGCGGGCGGCGGCGGTGAACGCGCACATCAGGCCGGCGGCACCCGCACCGATGATCACGACGTCGGCGGAGCGCACCGCCCCTACCGCTCCGCCGCCGGACACGCGATGCGGAAGTCGCACATCGCGCACGCCGAGTAGCTCGGGGTCGGCTCGAAGCCCTGCCCGAGGATGCCGTCGGCGACCTCGTGGACGGTGTCGCTGATCCAGTCGCGGTCGAGCGTCTCCATCGGCACCTCGACCTTCTTGTCGTCGAGGACGTAGTGGTAGGAGCCGCCCGCGTTCTCGAGGTCCCAGGCCTCGCTCGCACCGACCGCGTAGAGGGCGAGCTGCACGTCGTCGCGCAGCTGCGCCGCCGTCTTGGGCCGGCCGGTCTTGTAGTCGATGAGCTCGTAGCCGCCGTCGGCGAGGCGGTCGACGCGGTCGACCCGTCCGCGGAGGACGTGGCGGCCCATCTTGAACTGGAAGCCGCGCTCGAACCACACGGGCTCGCTCTCCTCCTCCTGGAACCGCTCGTGGTAGCGGTGCAGCGCGGCGACGGCCTTGATGCGCAGCTGGCGCTCGTGCTCGCTGTCCCCCAGCCCGCCACGACGCCACGCCTGGTCGAGGAGGTCGAGGAGGTCGTCGCGGGACGTCATCCCCTGCACGTGGAAGCGCTCGAGCACCTGGTGGACGACGATGCCGAAGCGCTGGTTGAGCGTCGGCTCCTGCGGGATGCGGAAGACCCGGGCGAACTTGTACTTCAGCGGGCACGTCCGGTAGGTGTCGATGTCCGACGCGCTGAGCACGAGGCCCTCGCCACGGGTCGGCAGGAAGGCCTCGAGCGACGGCTCCTCGCGCGCGGCGATCGCCGCCGTGCGGGCGCGCGCGTCGCGTTCGGCGCCGAGGAGCAGGTCGTCGAGCGGGCTCGTGAGAAGGATGTCGCGCTGCTGCGCCGTCGCCGCCTGCAGCACCCGGGCGTTGACGTCCGGAAGGGCGTCGGCGACCGACAGGCTGGCGGGACGCGCCATGAGCGCGGAGAGCTTCACCAGCTCGAGGTAGCGCACGGCGCCATGGGCGACGTCGAGGTCGGTGTCGAGGCGCATCTCGCCGAGGGCGCCCCCGACCTTCGGCACGCCCTCGAGCAGCTCGTCGCGCAGCGTGCGGTACATCGAGTGGAGGACCTCGTCGGGCCCGAACAGCTCCTCGTCGCGATCCTCCCAGCCGGCGCCGAGCGCCGCCCGTGCCTCCTCGGCGAACGGGGACGGGGGCTGGCGTGCGCCCTGCTCGCCCGTCGCGGCGTACGTGAGGACGAGGCCCTCGCGTGCCCGGGTGAGCGCGACGTGCAACAGGCGTCGCATCGCGTCGACGTGCTCCTGGTGGGAGTCCGTCGAATGCGGCCCGTCGCCGAGCCGCAGCGGGTCGGGGACCGGTTCCACGGTGAGCCGACGCGCCCCCGGCCAGCGCGAGGACTGCAGGCCGAGGACGAACGCGTGGTCGACCTCGACGTCCTTCGCGGCGTGCATCGCGAGCACCGCGACGGCGCCCGCGCGGCCCTCAGCCGCATGGTCGGCCGCCGCAGCGCGGTCCTCGTCGTCGAACAGGCCGGGCGCCCCCGCGTCGGCGACCGCGGCGAGCGAGCGGGCGAACTCCCGCGCGGTGACCTGCGGGGATCGGCGGGTGGAGGCGGCGGCCATCTCGCCCAGGCGCGCGAGCTGACGCAGCCGCTCGGCGACGTCCGCCTGCGCGCCGAAGAGCTGCTGGCGGCGCAGTCCGAGGCGGTCGATGAGGCGGTGGACGTAGAGGTCCGGCCGGGTCGTGTCGAGGGCCCCCGACGCGGCGCGGTGGAGCTTGAGGAACGCGACGATCCGGTCGCGGGCCTCGGGTGGGAGCTGGGGGGACTCGGTCGCGGCGGCGAGCGCCTGGACCATGTCGACCTTGCGGCGCCGCGCGATCTGCACGCAGCGCGCGATGTCGACCGACCGCAGCTCGACGGGCGGCCGCGCGATCGCGCGCACGACGGCGCCGGCGTCGGCCGGGTCGACGAGGAGGCGCAGCCACGCGAGGACGTCGCGTACCTCCGCCCGCTGGAAGAACGCCGCCGCGCCGACGAGCCGGTACGGCACCGCGCGCTCCTCGAGCGCGACGGCGACCGACTGTCCCTCGCCCCGCACGCTGCGCACGAGGACGGCGATGCGCTCCGGCGGGAGCCCGTCGCGGACGAGCCGCTCGATCTCCGCCGCGACGTTCTGCGCCTGGGCCCGCTCGTTCGCGCAGCGCCAGAAGCGCACCGTTCCGCCCTCGTCGCCCTGCAGCGGCTTGGCGATGCGGTGCCCGATCGGCTCGACCACCGCGGCTCCGGCCCGCAGCACGCGGTCGCGTCCGCGGTGCACCCGGTCGAGGACGACCGTCTCGAGATCGGGATGCCGGGAGGAGAGCGCGCCCAGCGCGTGGCCGCCTCCGCTGCGGATGGCCTGGTCGTCGTCCCCGGCGACGACGAGGGAGCCTGCCGCCGCCCCCTCGCGGCCGCCGTCGGCGAGGAGGTCGACGAGCTCGACGTGGGCGGGCGGGAGGTCCTGGTACTCGTCGACGAGCACGTGGGGACGGCGACGTCCGACCCGCTCGCGGATGTCGGGCCGATCGCGCAGCAGACGGGAGGCCCGCAGGACGAGGTCACCGTGGTCGAGTCCGCCGCGCTCGGCGAGCAGGCGATCGTGCGCGGCGAAGATGGCGGCGAACTCCCGCTCGCGCTCGGTCCGGGGATCCCCGTCGGGGAGGCCCGCCGCCCACGCCGCGATGTCGCCGGGTGCGACGAGCTCGTCCTTGAGCGCGTCGATCCGGGCGACGAGCCGCGCGAGCACGTTCGCCGCGTTGCCTCCGAGGTCGTGGTGGCGCAGCGGCAGCTCGTCGATGCGCTCGAGGAGGAGTGCGAGCCGGTCGGCGGCCGACGCCGGGACCGCGAACGGGTCGAGCCCGGCCTCGAGCGCCTGCTCGTGGAGGATCCGGGCGCAGTGCTCGGGGACTGTCTCGACGATGAGCTCCTCGAAGGCGCGGTCGCCGAGCTCGCCCTCGATCAGCGACCGCAGCTCGTTGACCGCCCCCGTCGTGAGGGTGAGGACGACGATCTCCTCCGGGGCC
>JBFIDS010000213.1:0-6275 GCA_041603715.1 Paraconexibacter sp.
CGTGGGCGTCGGCGGCGTCTGCGTGGGCGTCGGCATCGAAGGCGTCGGCTGCCCCGCGGGCATCGTCTGCGTCGGTGTCGTTCCTGCCGTCGGCGCGGTGGTCGTCACGGCGGCGCGGGCGGGTGCACCGCCCAGGGTGACCTCCCAGGCGCCACTCGCGAGCGTCGCTCCGGCGCGCAGGGCAGTGGCGAATCCGACCCTCGCATCGCGGGTCCCGACCTGTGCCGAGCCGCCCGCACCCGCACCGCCGGTACTGCCGACCTCGGCCTCGTGGCCGCTGATCCTCCGCGCACCCGGTAGGAACACGACATCGCCGAGTGCAACCGCGCCGCTCTCGCTGAAGCCGCGCTCCTCCTGCCAGCGGCGGACAGCCTCCGTCGTATCGCCGTCCCACTCCCGGTCGACGTCCATCCCGTCGCTCGTGTGGCCGAGCTCGCGGAGGGTCCGCTCGAGCTGGAGGACGTCGGCGCCGCCGGACACGCCGGCGCGCAGGTCTCGGTACGCGGGCACCTCGCCGTCGAACAGGACGATCGGCTCGCCGTCGACCTTGTAGAGCGTCTCGCCGGTGCGGACGACCGACCCCGCCGGCGCGAGCCACGTGATCGTCCCCGCGCGGCGGCCGACGACCGTCCGCGCGTCGCCGTATCCGAGCGTCCCGGTCAGCGTCGCGCTCTCGACGAGCGTCGAGCGACTGACCGTGGCCACCCCGTCGGCCTGTCGCTGCGGGTCGGCGTCGTCGGACGCACCGGGCGTCCCGACGACGACCGCGGCGACCGCGCCCGCCGCGAGGAGCGCGGCACCGGCGCCGAGGCGACGCCGACTCACCGGTCGCCCTCCGCGCCGGCGCCGGGTCCGCCGGGTCCACCGCGCCCGAACGGAAGCGCCTCCTGACACGCCTCCGCCGCCCTGCGGAACGCGGGCGAGTCGGCGCTGCGCCGCAGCACCCGCAGCCCACCGCCCGGACCCTCCCCGGTCGGGTCCGGGACGTCGACGCCCTCGGCGCGCATGCACCGGGCGAACTCCAACATCGCGTCGCGCATCTCGGTCTGCTGCTCGTCGGTCGGCTCCGGCGGGCCGCCGCCCGTCTCCGCACGGCAGTCCTCCAGCGTCGAGCGGAGCTTCTCCGGGGCGATGTCGCGCGGGATCCGCACGCGCTCCAGCCCACCCCCGGACCCCGGGTCGGGGATCTCGATGCCGCCCTCCCGCATGCACCGCGCGAATGCGAGTCGCGTCTCGTCGTCGGGCGCCCCCGCCGCGGACCCGCCGGACGCAGACGAACCGGGGTCACCACCGCACGCCGACAGCGCCGCGGCAGCGGCGAGGAGAGCGGCAACGACGAGCATTCGGACGCCGCGGTTCATCCGGCGGGAGTCCAAGGACGGATCGGTGAGCACACCCCGACTGTCGCCGGGCGACCTGAACGTCTCCTGAGATGCAGATAGGAGGTTCGTGAACCGCGATCAGGCGAGTCGCAGCACGAGCTCCGTGCCGCCCCCGACCGCCGCGCGCGCGTGCACCGACCCGCCGTGTGCCTCCGCTGCCTGCCGGACGATCGCGAGTCCCAGACCCGACCCCGGCAGGCCGCGCGCCCCGGGCGCACGGTAGAAGCGATCGAAGACGTGCGGCAGGTCCGCCTCCGGGATCCCGGGCCCGTGGTCGCGCACGACGACCGTCGCGTCGGTCACCTCGATCTCCACGGGGCCCTCGGGCGGGCCGTGCTTCACCGCGTTGTCGAGCAGGTTGACGATGGCGCGGTGGAGCTGGCGGCGATCCCCGTCCACGGTGGTCGGCGATGAGCGCAGGTCGAACCGGCACGCGGGCGCGAGCCCGCGCGCCCGCTGAACCGCCGCGGCGACCAACTCCGCCAGGGCGACCGGTTCGTGGGGCTCGGCGAGCACCTCGCCGGCCGGCCGCGCGAGGTCGACGAGGTCGCCGACGAGGACGCTGAGCTCCTCGAGCTGCTCGGTGACGGCGGCGAACGCGGCCTGACGGTCGGGTGACGGCACGTCGCCGCCGCGGGCGAGGATCTCGACGTTCGTACGAATGCTCGTGAGCGGCGTCCGGAGCTCGTGCGAGGCGTCGGAGACGAGCTGACGCTGAGCGGTCCGTGAGCTCTCGAGCGCGGCGAGCATCGTGTTGAAGGAGGTCGCGAGGCGCTCGAGATCATCGCGGTCTCCGGCCGGCATCCGCGCCGACAGGTCCTGCGTCACCGCGACGTGTTCCGCAGCCCCCGTCAGTGCCCGGACCGGCCGCAGAGCGGTCCGCGACACGGCGACGCCGAGGCCCGCGGCGCCGCCGATCCCGCCGACCACGACGAGGAGCAGGATGATCCGCAACCGCCCGAGCGTCTCCTCCACCTCCGTGAGCGGGCGGGCGACCTGGATCGCGCCGTCGAACGCCGCCGTCGTGAGGATCCGCACGCGGGTGTCGTCGACCGTCGCGTCGCGGAAGTAGGCGGGACGCTCCCCGCGGGCCACGGCGAGAGTCCGATCGTCGACCGGCAGCAGGACCCCCTCCTCGCCGCCGACGGGCGGTCGCAGGACGTCGCCCTGGGGCGTGATGATCTGCAGGCTCCCGGTCGGCCCGCCGAGCGGATCGGCCGGCAGGCGCGGCGCGAGAGGTCGCTCGTCACCGGCCGCGAGGTTGGGAAGCCCGGGGACGCCGCGCTGCGCCCGCCGCTCGGTGATCGCGCTCGCCGTGCGGCCGATGTCGCGCAGGCTGTCGTCCACCTGGGCACGCAGCGTCTGGCCCGCGACGACGTGGACGACGACGGCCGCGACGGCGACAGCGACAGCGACGGCCGCCGCGGTGAGGACGACGACACGCCGGCCGAACGGAAGCTCCTCCAGGCGCGCTCGCATTGCTCAGCCCCGGTCCTCGCGGAGCACGTAGCCCACCCCGCGCACGGTGTGGATGAGGCGCGGCTCGCCCTCGGCCTCGGTCTTGCGGCGCAGGTACCCGACGTAGACCTCCAGCGAGTTCGACGCGGGGCCGAAGTCGTAGCCCCACACGCGGTCGAAGATGACGTCCCTGGTGAGGACCTGCCTCGGGTGGTGCAGGAACAGCTCGAGGAGGAGGAACTCTGTACGCGTGAGCTCGATCCGGCGCCCGCCACGGACGACCTCGTGGGCAAGTGGATCGAGGCGCAGATCTCCGTACTCGAGGATGCGCCGCTCGTCCTGGTAGCCGCTGCGGCGCAGCAGCGCGCGGACCCGGGCGAGCAGCTCCTCGAGCGCGAAGGGCTTCGCGAGGTAGTCGTCGGCGCCCGCGTCCAGACCGGCCACGCGATCGCCGACCTCGTCGCGCGCCGTGAGCATGAGCACCGGGACCTGGTCACCCCGCGCACGGATCTCACGGCAGGTCTGGAGCCCGTCACGCCCCGGCATCAGGACGTCGAGGAGGACCGCGTCGGGTCGCGGCGACCGCACGACCCGGTCGAGAGCGTCGTCACCGCAGACGGCGATGTCCGTCTCGTGCCCGTCGAGGCGCAGGGCGCGGGCGACGGCCTCGCGCACGGCCGGTTCGTCGTCGACGACGAGAATCCTCACGCGCGCCATCCTGACGGGGCAAGCTGAATCCTGGCTGAGAAGACTGCGAGGCGTCAGACGGTCGGCTTGCGCAGACCGAGGAACACCGACGTGAAGACCGAGCGATCGACCTGGACGAGCACGTGCGGCCAGTGCGCGCCCGTGCGCGGCACGAGCGTGCCGTCATCGTGCTGCACGGTGAGGTTGTCCCACGCCACGGGGTTCAGGCGCAGGTCGAGCGGGTCGACGAGCGCCAGCCCCGAGGCCGCGACGATCCGGCGCTGCAGCTCGCGCGGCGTGAAGACCTGGTCGACGATCCCGCGACGGCGCAAGGTCGCCGTGCGCCGCTTCGTGCCGAGCGTCCCGAACCGCACGGCGGCGTCGAAAGGCGCGGCGTTGAGCGGGTGCCGGCGCACGAAGCACTCGGTCACGATCGCCGCGTGCCCGCCGGGCCGCAGGACCCGCCCGATCTCGCGCGCGGCCGCCATCACCTCGCGCGGGGCGCCGAAGTGCTCGATCGACGACAGCGAGAAGACGACGTCGAAGGACCCGTCGGGGACGTCGAGCGAGCGAGCGTCCATCCACCGGACCTCGAGGCGCTCCTCGCGGTAGGGGAACGGCGCGTGGGCGCGCGGATCGGTGAGCATGGACGGCGTCGCCTCGCGGTCCCCGAACTCGCCCTCGCCGTAGATGTCGGTCGCGAGCACGTGACCGACCCGGTTGGCGAGCCAGAAGACGATCCGCTCGTCCCCCGCGCCGACGCCGAGCGCGCGCGTCCCGTCGTGCAGCGCGCCGACCGCCTCGAGGAACCGCGCGGTCATCGCGAGCTCCCACGCCTTGCGCTCGACGTGCGCCGCCGCGTCGCGCTCGGGGAGCAGGTCGCGGACGCTGTGCAGGAAGTCCGCGTCCTCGAAGTCCGCCGGATCGCAGAGGCGGCACCAGCCCACGGCGGGCGCCTACGCGGGCTCTCGCTCGAGCTTGGCGATGTCGTGGGCGAGCGCCTCGGGCGTGAGTTGGCTCACCGGGAAGCCGATCC
The DNA here is from genome assembly GCA_041603715.1 of Paraconexibacter sp. Classification (GTDB taxonomy): domain Bacteria; phylum Actinomycetota; class Thermoleophilia; order Solirubrobacterales; family Solirubrobacteraceae; genus Paraconexibacter. The sequence goes on from JBFIDS010000213.1 coordinate 4,564, forward strand.
GCTGGCGGCCCCTGCGGTCGATGAGGAGGACGTAGGCGGAGTGGTCGAACTCGTCCTTCTGGGGCGCGATGCCGTAGGCCTTCCAGATCGGATCGAGCGTCACGCGGTCCCCGAGGAGGAAGCGCACGCGGCCGTTCGGGACGCGGTGCTTGAGGAGGAACCGGCGCGCGCTCGCCGGCGTGTCGTTCTCGGGATCGACGGAGATCGCGAGCGAGGGGACGTCGTGGCCGAGGTCGTCGAGCGCCCCCCGGATCTGGGCGACCGCGGTCGGGCACGTGTCCTCGCACGTCGTGTAGAGGAAGGTGAGGACGACGACCTCCCCGCGCAGACCCGCGAGCGTGACCGGGCGCCCCTCCTCGTCGCGCAGGAGGAAGTCCTGCGGCGGGATCTCGGGACGCAGCGCGCCACGGAATCCGTCGGCCCCGAGCGGTGCGACCGCCGTGCCGCCCCCCGTGTCGCGCTGCGCGAGGGTCACCCCGGCGAACGCGGCGAACGCGCAGGCGACGAGGGTCGCGAGCGCGAGCTTCAGGCGGGTCACGCGCACCACGTCAGTCCCTCCCCGCCGGCGTGCCGAGGTCGTCGTCCCACGCCCCGTCGGCGAAGACGTCGTCCGGGTCGCCGCCGTCCGGGAGGGCGCCGTCCCGGCGGCGCTGCCACAGCAACCCGCCGATGAGGATGACGACGGGCGCGACGTAGAGGAGGGACACCAGCCAGTGGCTCGCGTGGGCGAGCGGGAACATCACGTGGCCCCCGCGGAGAGGAGCCACAGGCCGAGGCTCGTGAACCCGACCATCACGGCGAGCATCCAGTACTGGGAGCGGGTGGCGTCACGGGCTTGGCGGTACATGACGAGGGCGCGTTCATGGGCGAGCACGAGGCCGGCGGCGTGGCCGAGGATCAGCGCGACGACCTGGACGTACCAGACCCCGTTCGCATCGATGATGCCGTAGTCGATCGTCGCATCCGCCGTCCCGAAGATGTCCGAGCCCTCCCCGAGGGGGTCGGAGATGAGGTAGCCGACGGCCTGACCCTGGTAGGCGAGCAGCGAGAAGTAGTGCGCGACGACGTAGGCGAGGGCGATCGGGACGAGCGTGTGCGCGAACCGGCGCGCGAGCTGGCGGCCGTCGGCGTCGCCCCCGATCGAGCGCATCCCGGCGATCCCCAGCCGGTAGAGGCCGAACACGGCGAGGCAGGCCCCGAGCATCCCGATCGTGAAGGTGATCTCGAGCCCGCGGACCGACGAGAGACCGAGGTCGTCGGTGAAGAAGGAGGCGAGGTCGGGAGCGATGTCCGTCCAGGTCGGCCCCCCGGCGAACCCGTCGAAGCTCGTCGTCCCGATCATCACGCAGAGCAGAGCGACCGTCCCGGGGCCCGCGGTGATCCGCGTCGCGCCGGAGAGCGGGCGACGACGCCACAGCGCGCCGTCCCGGGCCTCGAGCGGGGCGAGCGAGGCGAAGAGGCCGAAGTAGACGCCGAACGCGTCGCCGTTGCGTGACCACGGCTCGACGCCGTACAGGCTCATCCCGACGAGCTGGACCGCGAAGTAGACGAGCGCGCAGATCGCGAGGAAGGACGGATCGCCCCCGTTGGACGACACGAGCTCGACCCAGGCGAAGGCGAGGATCCCGACCGCGGCGGGCCAGCGCCCGAGCCATGCCGGGTACGGGAGCGGCTCGGGGAGCCCGCCCGCTCCGGCGTCCTCGTCCGCATCC
>JBFIDS010000214.1:0-6199 GCA_041603715.1 Paraconexibacter sp.
AGCACCGACGTCGAGCACTTCCTCCGTGCGGCCGACCGGGCGCTCGTCGGCACGGGTCGCGAGGGCGCGGGCGCGGACGCCGCCGCGTGCGCGACGGTCGCCGCGCAGTGTCCCGGCGAGCTCCTTCCGGACGCGCGCTACGAAGCCTGGACGCAGGAACCCCGGCGACAGGTGCACGCGCGGCGCACGGCGCTGCTGCGGCGCTGCGGCGACTGGGAGGGGCTCATGGAGGCGGAGCCCACCGACGAAGCCGCCTGCCGGGCGCTCATGCGCGACGCGATCGAGGCGGGCGAGCGACACGTCGCGATCCGCTGGTACGAGCGCCTGCGCATCGCCCTCGCGCGCGAGCTGGGCGCGCAGCCGGACGCGGAGACGCGCGCCCTGTACGACCGCGCCACCGCCGGGATCCGCGTCGAGGAGCGCATGTTCGTCGGGCGCGAGGTCGAGCTCGCCGGCGCCGCCGCGCAGCTTCGCGCCGTGCACGAGGGCGGCAGCGCGTGCCTGCTCGTCCGCGGTCCCACCGGGATCGGCAAGTCCGCGTTCTGCCGCGAGGTCGCCGCCCGTGCGGGCGACGACGGCTGGCGTGTGATCACCGTCGCCGCGACCGCCTCGGGGAGCCCCTACGCAGCGATCGGCGCGGCCCTCGAGCAGCTCCTCGTCCATGGCCGCGTCGCCTTCGACGCGCTGCCGGACCGGGCCCGCTCGATCCTCGCCGAGCTCAGCCCGCTCGCCCCGTCGGGCCCCCCGCTCCGGGGCGCGCTCACGCGTCACCAGGTCGTCGCGGCGCTGCGGCGGGCGCTCGCCCTCCCCGGCGGCACCCTCACGCCGACCATCCTCTGCATCGACGACGCCCACCTGCTCGACGAGGCCACCGCGGACGTCCTGCACCAGCTCGTCGCCGGGGGCGGGAGCGACCCGCTGCTCGTCGTCCTCGCCTACCGCGCCGAATGGCTGCGCACGAGCCTGCCCCACGGCATGACGGAGATCGCGCGCAGCAGCCGCACGCTGTCCCTCCAGCTCGGCCCGCTCGGCACCCCCGAGATCGCTCGGCTCGTCGCCCTCGCCTCACCGCGCGAGCCGCCACCCGCCACCGTCGCGCGGATCGCCGATGCGGCGGAGGGGAGCCCGTTCTTCGCGCTCGAGCTCACGCGCGCTCTCGCCGCGGGCGCGGCCGACGCCCTCCCCCGGACCGTCCGCGAGGCGATCACCGAGCGCCTCGGCGCCCTCGGGCCCGCGACGCTCGACGCCCTCACGACGCTCGCCGTCGCCGAGGACACCCTCGACCTCCCGAGCGTCCTCGCGCTCACCGGGCTCGAGGAGACGGACGCCTTCGCGCTTCTCGACTCCGCGCTCGACACCGGGGTCCTCGTCGTCGCCGGCACCCGCTACCGGTTCCGTCACGGGCTCGTCCGCCAGGCGCTCACCGACGGGCTGTCCCCGCACCGCCGGCTCCAGCTGCACCGCGACGCCGCGCAGCGACTCATCACCGCGGGCGCGGCCCCCGGGCTCATCGCCCACCACTGGCTGAAGGGGGAGCGCCCGCAGGACGCGATCCCGTGGCTGCTCGACGCGACGCGACGTGCGGTCGGGGTCGGGGCCTTCGCCGACGCGCTCGCCCACGTCGAGCGGCTCCTCCAGGAGACGCCGGAGCATCACGATGCGCTCTGCCTGCGGGCGGAGATCCTCGATGCACTCGGGGACGGCCGCGCCCCCGACGCCTACGCGACCGCGGCCGTCGTACTCGGCGATCCCGAGGCCCAGGAGCTCCGGGCCCGCCAGGCCCTCGCCCAGCTCAAGGCGAGCAACCCCGACAGCGCGCTGCGCACGCTCGAGGGCATCACGCCGCGGACGACGATCGGTCGGCTCGCCGAGGCGCTCACGCTCAGCGCGGCGGCCGCCATCGGACGCTACGCCGATGCGGATACCGCCTCCGCGCGCGCCGACGAGGCGCACCGGCTCGCCGTCGAGCTCGGCGACCCGGGAGCGATCCTCGACGCGACGTGGGCGCACGCACTCGCCGCGCACGCGAAGGGCGAGCTGCCGTCGCGGCTGCGGGAGTACCTCCGCACGACGAGCGACCTGCCGGAGCTCGCGACCCGTGTCTTCGACGGGCAGCTGTGCGTGACGGAGAGGATGCTCCACGGCGGACTGCCGAACGCGGAGATCGTCGCGTTCGCCGACGAGCTCGCCGCCGAGGCGGAGCGCATGGGCGCCGCGCGCGGGCACGCGTTCGCCCTGACGCTGCGCGGCGAGGCGGGCATCCTCGCTGGACGCCTCGACGAGGCCGACCGCGACTTCGCGCAGGGCGCCCGCCTGCACGGGCGGATCGGCGCGGTGGCCGGGGAGTCCCTGTCGCTCCTCGGCCGCGCGCAGGTCGCGATCGCCCGCGGACACCCGGAGCACGCGCGCCCATTCCTGTCGGACGCCCTCCTCATGGCCCGCGAGTCGGAGGTCGGCCATCACACCCTCGACCGCATCTACGGGGCCATGGTCGAGGGCGCGGTCGACCCGTCGACGGCCCTCCAGCGCATCTGCGAGGCCGAGACCGCGATCCAGGGACCGGCGGAGACGTGCCCGACGTGCCGGATCGCGTTCATCGTCCCGGCCACGATCGCGGCCGCGCGGGCCGGCGACCTCGAGCGGGCGCACCGCTACGCGCAGGACTGCGACACGGCGCTCGAGGTGATCGCGCTGCCGCCCGCCTGGCACGCCGCGGTCGCGGAGGCGCACGGGTGGCTCGCGCGGGCCGAGAAGCGATCCGACGAGGCGCGGGAGCACTTCCGGATCGCCGCCGAGGGCTTCCGCGCCTGGGAGCAGCCGCTCGACGCTCAGCGGTGCGCGGGCCTCGCCGCGGCGTAGGGAACGTCCGAGGAACGCCGCCGCGGGAGGGTCCTCCGTGTCGCCCCCCACGGGCGCGGCACCCACCGTCTCCGACAGACCCAGGAGGTCTCGCCATGCGCTCCATCCCCCGCCAGGACGTCCCCGTCGCCATCGCCGACGGGGACCTCGAGGTCCGGGTCCTCGACCAGGAGGGCCTCATGGTCGGCTTCGTCCGGCTGCCGGCCGGCGCCGACCTGCGCCCCGCGACGAAGGGCCTTCCCGACGACCTCTGCCCCTGCCCGCACTGGGGCTACATGATCAAGGGCCGCGTCCGGATGCACCTCGTCGACGGCCACCAGGACTTCGTCGCCGGCGACGCGTTCTACTGGGCCCCGGGGCACGCGCCCGAGGCGCTCGAGGACAGCGAGTACGTCGACTTCTCCCCGACCCACGAGTTCCAGAAGGTCCTCGACCACATCACGGGCACGCCGGCCGAGGCCTGAACCGCCCGGGGTGATCCACCTCGTCGTCGGTATGCGACGGCTGCGTGGATCACCCCTGGCCTCCGCGGATGGCTAGGCCCGCGTGGCCACGGTGAGCAGGTACTCCTTCTCGAACCGCGCGGCCCCGGCCTCCCCCTCGTCCCATTCGTCGCAGAAGGCGTCGAGCGCCTCGTCGAACTCGGCGTCCAGTCCGTTGCGGACCGCGTTGGCTCGGGCTGCGATCGTCGGGCCGTAATAGGCCTTGAAGTGCTCGCCGTACTCTCGCGCGTTCGAGAACGCCGTGATCGTCAGGCTCTCGCGCGTGGACGTCCGCACCGTGACGCGGTCTCCGAACAGCTCCCGCTGATGGTCCTCGGAGCCCCACAGCGGGGGTGAGCTTGCGCCGGGCGGCGGCGCCGGCGCGAACGGACCGATCGTGCGGAACAGCCCCCCGATCATCCCCTCCGGTGTCCAGCTGAGGAGCGCGATCGTGCCCCCGGGGCGGCAGACGCGGACGAGCTCGTCCGCCGCCGCCTGGTGGAACGGGGCGAACATCACGCCGATCGACGACATGACGACGTCGAAGGACGCGTCGTCGAACGGGAGCGCCTCCGCGTCGGCCGCCACCCAGTCGAGCTCGAGGCCTGCTGTCGCCGCCCTCGCCTTCCCGGCCGTGAGCAGCTCCGGCGTGAGGTCGCTGGCGGTGACCTGCGCGCCGGTCGCCGCTGCCGGCAGGGACGCGTTGCCGGTCCCCGCGGCGACGTCGAGTACCCGCTGACCCGGTCCGATCCCGGCGGCGTCGACGAGCCTCGGTCCGAGTGGCAGGAGAAAGGTCTCGACCATCACCGGGTAGTCCCCGGAAGCCCACATGGTGCGGTGGCGGGCCTTGAGGTCGGGCATCGATGCGGACGGCGGTGTGGTGGCTGACATGACGGTCTCCCGTGAGTGGTGGATCGTTCCTGCGAGAGCCCACCGGTGCACCGTGTGATGCGCCGTGTGATCAGACCCGGAGGTCGAGCTGCGCGCGCAGGTACGGGTTGTCGATCGCCTCGCCGACGAGCCGCGCCGTTCGCAGGCCGCGTGGATCACCGAGGGCCGCGCGCAGCAACGCGGCCCGTACGAGCAGTTCGCGCATGTCCCCCCGGGCGGCGAGCAGCTCGAGCTCGTCGAGGTCCGTCGCGGCGGCCTCGGGACGCGCCGCAGCGACCTCCTCGGCCGCGAGCGTCTCCAAGCAGTGCGCCCGGATCCAGATGTAGTGGTTCGAGATCCGCCCGGCGCAGTCGACGGCCTCGCGCATCCGGTGCAGCGCGGCCGCGGTGTCCCCGTGGGCGGCGTCGACCAGGCCGCGGGCCCGCAGAGCCGTCGCCTCCCAGCACGGGTCGCCGAGCCGACAGCTCAGCGGGACCGCGTGATCGAGGAGGTCACAGGCGAGTTCGTCGTCGCCGTCGTGAAGCGCCACCTCTGCGCGGAGGGCCTCCGGGAACGGCTGGAACGCCACCCAGGTCTCGGCGGCGACGATCTCGAGCGCCTCGTCGAGCGCCGCGCGGGCGTCGTCGATCCGCCGACACGAGAGCAGCCCCCGGCTGAGAATCGTGAGCGACCAGGCGACCTGGCGCCGCCCTCCGCCCGCGGCGGCGATGTCGATGCTCTCCTGCAGCAGCGACCGCGACGCGTCGTAGTACGCCCGGTCGGCGAGCGCCATCCCACGGACCGCCAGGATGCCCGCGCGGTCCGCGTCGTCGCGCGCGAGCTCCGTGGCGCGCACGAGCCACCGCGATGCGGACGCCGAGCGCCCCGCCTGCACCTCGACGAAGCCGATCTCTCGGCAGATGGTCGCGGCGATCGCATCGTCGTCGGGAGCCGAGCAGCTCGCGAGCGCTTCGTGGAGAAGGGCGACGCCTTCCTCGTCACGGTCGCGTGGCGCATGGACGAGCACGGTTCCGAGCGCGGAGAGGGCGGTCGCGAGCAGTCGGGGACTGCCGGCCGCACGCGCCTCGGCGCAGGCGTGTCGCAGACAGGCGACGCCGGGACCGACAGCACCGGAGTCGACGGCGGCGTGGCCGGCGGCGAGCTGCGCGGCGACCGCGGCAGGGTCCCCGTCGGTGCGGGCCACGACGGGTGGCTCCTCGTCGGCGGCGCGACGGACCCGCTCGTCGGGCGGCTGGCCCAGGTCGCGAGCGAAGGCCCGCTCGCAAGCCGCGACGTGCTCACGGGCCCCTCGGCGATCCCCGGCCCGGACGAGGCAGCGGACGAGCAGCTCGTGGGCACTCTCGTCGAAGGGATCGAACTCGAGCGCGCGTCGCACGAGCCCGGCTCCCCGCAGTGGCTCGTCGGTCGCAAGGGCGCGCAGCGCCGCGTCCCGCAGCACGGACTCGCACAGGAGCGCCGCGCGTCGGCGTTCGATGAGCAGCCAGGCGTCGAAGACCTCGTCGCAGGCGACGTCGACCCCGTCGAGCAAGCCACCGCGGACCAGGCCGACGTCCGGGCGCCCGGACGCGAGCGCGAGGACGTCGACGATCGCGTCGTCCGGCAGGCCGGCCTGGATCGGATCCCCGAGCAGGGCGTCGGGTGTGTCGACGGCGCGGCGAAGCTGTGCCAGCGTCCAGCGCAGCGCGCCGAGCGGGTCGGCCGCGTCGGCGAAGAGGAACTCGGCGAGCCGCGCGCGCGGCACGGGACGCTCGGCGAGCACGACGTACGCGAGCACCGCCCAGGCCTTGTTGCCTCGGGGCGGGGCCGCCGCCCGTCCCGCCCGCTCGATCGTGGGTTCCCCGAGGAGGTGGACGGCGAGGCCCGGCACGACTTCGCATCGTAGTCCCGGGTGTCGGTGCGGCGAGCGCGGCGGGCCGCCCGCCGCGCCGCCGCGTCTGCTTCCATCCCCGGCCTCATGTCCCAGGTCG
>JBFIDS010000215.1:0-6195 GCA_041603715.1 Paraconexibacter sp.
CCCGGGGGCTGATCGACACTCACGGAGCCCTGGGGCGCCGATACGCTTTGCCGCGCCCGTCGTCCCCGCCCGAGGAGCCCGATCCCCGCATGTTCGTCTTCAAGGCCGCCGTCGTCGGCGCCGGCACCATGGGGGGCCAGATCGCGCAGACGATCGCCGCTGCCGGCTACCCCGTCGTCCTCGTCGACGTCGCGCAGTCGCAGCTCGACGCCGGGCTCGCCGAGGCGCGGCGCGTCACCGAGGCGCAGGTCGGGAAGCTCGTCGAGAAGGGACGCCTGGACGACGCCGGCGCGGCGGTCGCAGTCTCGGAGGTCCTCGACCGCATCGAGCCGGCCACGACGTTCACGACGCTCGGCGACGTCGACTTCGTCGTCGAGGCGGTTCCGGAGAGCATGGAGGTCAAGCAGGCGGTCTTCGCCGAGCTCGACGCCGCGACCCCGGGGCACGCGGTCCTCGCCTCGAACACCTCGTCGCTGTCGATCACGGAGATCAGCGACGCGACCCTCCGGCCCGACAAGGTCGTCGGCTTCCACCTCTTCTTCCCGGCCTCCGTCATGCCCCTCGTCGAGATCGTCGAGGGCGAGGACACGTCCTCGGAGACGCTCCAGATCGCGGTCGCGTTCGCCCAGGCCATCAAGAAGCAGCCGATCACGTGCGCGGAGGTCCCGGGCTTCGTCGTCAACCGGATCCTCGTCGCCGGGATCTCCGAGGTCTGGCGGGCCCAGGAGGAGCACGGGCTCTCGATCGCGGCGATCGACGAGGGCCTCGGTGCCGCCGGTGTGATGCCGACCGGCCCGTACCGGCTCGTCGACATGCTCGGCCTCGACACCGTCCTCCACGTCGCCGAGCACCTCGCGCACGCCTACGGGGAGCGCTTCCACGTGCCCGCCCCGATGCGCGAGCTCGTGGCTGCCGGGCGGCTGGGCGCCAAGAGCGGCGGCGACGGCTTCTACTCGGCGTCCGGCGAGCCGAACGTGGCCGGGTCCGCGGCCCCCGACATCGATGCCCTCGCGCAGCGGGTCGCCCTTGCGACCTTCCGGGAGGCCGCCTACGTCCTCGAGGAGGGCGTCGCCGGCCACCGGGACATCGACTTCGGGCTCATGAACGGGGCGGGCTTCGATCCTCGCCGCGGCCTCCTCCCGCCGTTCATGCGGGCCGACGAGGTGGGCCTCGACGTCCTCCTGGGGCAGTTCGAGGAGGCGGCGGCGGTCGACGGCGAGCTGTACGCGCCGCCCGTCGTCCTGCGCCGCCTCGTCGCACAGCGGCGCCTCGGGCGGGCGAGCGGTCAGGGCTTCTACCCCTCGCCGCGACCGGACGCCGAGCAGCCGGCCGGGGAGGAGGGCGTCGTGCGCCTCGAGACGCGCGGCGACGTCGGGATCGCGTGGCTCGCGAACGGGCCGATGAACGCGATGGGCCCCGACCTCGTCCGCGATCTCGACACCGTGTTCTCGGCGGTCGAGGAGCGGGGCCTGCGGGCGCTCGTGATCGCCTCGTCGAACCCGTTCCTGTTCTGCGCCGGTGCGGACATCAAGGCGTTCACCAAGATGGACGAGACCGCGGGTCGCGCACTGCTCGACGGTGCGCACGCCGTGCTCCGGCGCTTCGAGCGCAGCGGCGTCGTGACGATCGCCGCGGTGAACGGCCTCGCGTTCGGCGGAGGGTGCGAGCTCGCGATGGCCTGCGACGTGCGGCTGGCCGCCCGGGCCGCCGTCTTCGGCCAGCCCGAGATCAAGCTCGGCATCATGCCCGGATTCGGGGGCACCCAGCGACTCCCGCGGCTCGTCGGGCTCAACAAGGCGCTGGAGATGAACGTCGTGGGGGACCCGGTGAGCGCGTCGGAGGCCTACGACTTCGGGCTCGTCAACCGCGTCGTCGACGACCACGAGCTGCTCGACTCCGCCCTGCTGTGGGCACGTCGCGTCGCCGAGCAGGCCCCGCTCGCCGTCGCCCACATCAAGCGCGTGTCGGGCATCGCCGACCTCGACGCGGGCATCGAGGCCGAGAAGTCCTCGTTCGCCGCGGTCTTCGGGAGCGAGGACGGCCGCGAGGGGATCTCCGCCTTCCTCGCCAGGCGCACGCCGCGCTGGAGCGGGCGATGAGGGCCGATCCGGCCGCGACGGCGGCGCTCGCCGCGCTCGTGCGCGACGCCCGCTCGGTCGTCGCGCTCACGGGCGCGGGGGTCTCGGTTCCCTCCGGCATCCCCGACTTCCGCACGCCCGGGTCGGGCCTGTGGGAGAACGTCAACCCGATGGAGGTCGCCCACATCGACGCGTGGCGGGCCGATCCCGAGCGCTTCTGGCACTTCTACGGCGACCGCTTCACGACCCTGCGGGAGAAGGAGCCCAACGGGGCGCACGCGGCGCTCGTCGCGCTCGAGCAGCAGGGACGCCTCGACGCGGTCGTCACCCAGAACATCGACATGCTCCACCGGCGCGCGGGGACGAAGCGGCTCGTCGAGGTCCACGGGACGATCGAGCACTCCTCGTGCCTGTCCTGCCTCGCCCGCTATCCGCTCGACGACGTGCGCCGGCGGCTCGCGGACTCGCTCGTCAGCGTGCCGTTCTGCGACTGCGGCGAGCCGCTGAAGCCCGACGTCGTCCTATTCGGCGAGTTCCTCCCCGAGGGGGCGCTCGAGGAGGCCTACGCCCTCGCGGCCGGCGCCGACGTGCTCCTGTGCATCGGGTCGTCCCTCGAGGTCCACCCGATCGCCCAGCTCCCGGGGGTGACCCGCAACGCCGGCGGCGCCGTCGCCGTCATCACGCAGGGGCCGACGCCCTGGGACGACCGCGCGGAGGTCCGTCTCGGCGGGGACGTCGTTGCGGAGCTCGAGGCGCTCGTGGCGGCCCTCTGAGGGCCGCGACGGCGCGCGGGTCCGCGCGCCGCCAGCGGGGCCGTCAGGCGCTGCTCGGGAGCGCCTTGCCGAGCGCCGTGAGCTCGGAGGCGATCGCCGCGAGGCTCTCCTCGATCGACGAGAGGCGCTCGTCGAGCGCGGAGGTCGACTTCAGGGCGGCGAGGCGCTCGTCGAGCCGGTCGACGCCGTCCTCGATGCCCTCGAGCCGCTGCGAGACGGAGCGGATCCGGCGGGTGAGGCGCTCGATGTCGGCCGCCGACGGGATGTTCAGCGCGCCCATCGCGACCTCCTGCGCCTGGACGGCCCGCTCGCGCGCCTCGAACGCACGTGAGAGCGTGCCGCTCACGAAGGGGTTGTCGAGGAGGTCCTGGGCGAGCTTGCCGAGTGCCTCCTGGCCCTGGCGGGTGACGTTGTCGAGCTTGCGCTCCGGGTCGCTGCTCATCGCGGGAGAGTCCTCCGTGGTTCGTCCGACGGGTGGGTGGCGAAGGGTATCGACCCGGGGGTGCGCGACCGCTTCGCCGGCGCTTCGGGAGCCGAAAGGGGCACGTTCGGCACCGAATCGATGTCGAAGTCACCCTAACGGCGGGTGACTTCGACCCCAACGGGGGAGGGTTCGGCTTTGCAATACCTCCGCGCGAGCGAGTACGTTGCCCCCGGCACGTTCCGGCGCCCTTGGTAGGGTGCCGACCGCAAGCAGGCGGGGTCGGAGGGTCCGGCACACGGTGTCGCGGGAGGAGACCGCAGCAGCATGAGCAAGCGCAAGCTGATTACAGGACTGGTGTCGGCCGGGGTGATCTCGGTCGGATTCGGGGCGACGGTCATGCCGGCGAGCGCGGAACCGCGCACCGTCGTCGTGACGCTCCTCGGCGGTCAGACCATCACGCTGACGATCGACATCCCGCCGGGAACCCCGCTGGATCAGATCCGCCTCCCGGGCATCCAGCTCCCGATCGTGAGCATCACGGACGCGACGCCGCCGCCCGCGCCGGCTCCCGTGCCGCCCGCGGACGCCGCCCCGACGCCCGCCCCCGGCGACGCTCCGGCGCCTCTGCCCGGGCCCCCGTCCGATCCCGCGTCCAAGACCGGCGAGATCGAGGAGGACGCGGAGAAGGAGGCCACGCGCCAGGCCACCGAGGCCGCGACGAAGGCCGCCACGGAGGCCGCCGAGAAGGCCGTCGACCGCCAGGCGAAGGCCCAGGGCCGCAAGGCCACGAAGATCCGCCGCGTCGACGGCGCGCCGACCGAGCTCAACCCCGGCTTCTCGCTCGCCCTCCCGGGCGCCGCGCCGCTCGGAGTCCCGAACTTCTTCATCGACAAGTTCCGGATCCCGCCGTTCCTCCTGCCGATCTACCAGGCCGCCGGCATCGAGTACGGCGTGCGCTGGGAGGTTCTCGCGGCGATCAACGAGATCGAGACCGACTACGGCCGCAACCTCAACGTGTCCTCCGCGGGCGCGCTGGGCTGGATGCAGTTCATCCCGTCCTCGTGGAAGGCCTACGGCGTCGACGCCAACCGCGACGGCAAGAAGGATCCGTACAACCCGGTCGACGCGATCTTCGCCGCCGCCCGCTACCTCAAGGCGGCCGGCGCGGACAAGGACCTGCGCAAGGCGATCTTCGCCTACAACCACGCCAACTGGTACGTCGACAGCGTCCTCATGCGCGCCCGGCTCATCGGCGGGCTGCCCGCCGACCTCGTCGGCTCGCTCACGGGGCTCACGCAGGGCCACTTCCCCGTCCACGCGAAGGCGACCTACGCGGACGACATCCGCGAGCAGGACGCTCAGCGCCGCATCGCGAAGGGCCGCAACGCCGCGATGCCCGTCGAGTCGAGCGCGACCCGACGCGGCGTGAACATCTACGCGAAGCCCGGCTCGCCGGTCATCGCCGTCCAGGACGGCGAGATCGTCGGCCTCGGCGATCACCCGCGCCTCGGTCGCTACGTGATGCTCCGCGACACCTACGGCAACACCTACGCCTACGGCGGTCTCAAGAAGATCGCCACCGCGCACCCGGTGCCGAAGGTCGAGGAGACGAGCAAGGAGGACGTCCGCAAGGAGCTCGGCCTCAAGGAGAAGGAGCCCAAGGACCCGAAGCCGAGCAAGCCGGCGAGCGGCGGCGTCCAGGACGACGAGCCGGCGGGCAAGGTCCGCCAGGCGGCCAACGGCGCGGCGAAGGCGGCGGCCGAGACCGCGCAGGAGGCCAAGGAGCGCCTCTTCGCGAACCCGGCCAACCCGGACGCGTTCGCGGCGGGTGGCGAGCGTCAGCTGCTGGACTCGGGCGACGAGCTCAGCGAGGACGCGACCTTCCGCACGTACTTCTCCGAGGCCTACGGGCTCAAGCGGGACGACGTCGTCCTCAAGCGCCTGAGGGTCGGCTCGAAGGTCATCGCGGGCACGGTGCTCGGACGCATCGGAACGGTCGACAAGGAGACCGCCCCGCACGTCGTCTTCGAGATCCGCCCGGCGGGCAAGGGCTCGCCGCGCATCGATCCCAAGCCGGTGCTCGACGGCTGGAAGCTCCTCGAGTCCACGGCCGTCTACCGCGCGAAGGGCAAGAACCCGTTCTTCGGGTCGGAGGCCAAGTCGCCGACGATCGGGCAGATCCTGCTCATGAGCAAGGAGACGCTCCAGCGCCGCGTGCTCGAGGATCCCCGCATCGAGGTCTACGAGTGCGGCCGTCGTGACATCCGCGGCGGGCTCATCGATCGCCGCGTCCTCGCCTCGCTCGCCTTCCTCAGCGCGAACGGGATCAAGCCCTCCGTCTCGTCGCTGCAGTGCGGGCGCGCCGGCCGGCTCACGTCCTCGGGCAACGTCTCGCAGCACGTGACGGGCACCGCGGTCGACATCGCGAAGCTCAACGGCCTCCCGGTGCTCGGCAACCAGGGCTCCGGGTCGGTGACGGAGGCGGCGATCCGCCAGCTCCTCACGCTCCAGGGCACGATGAAGCCGGACCAGATCATCAGCCTGATGACGTTCGACGGCGCGGATAACACGATCGCGCTGCCCGACCACGCCGACCACCTCCACGTCGGGTGGCGTCCGCTGCTCGCCGAGGACGGCAAGCTCGGCAGCCAGCTCAACGCGGCTCTCAAGCCGTCCCAGTGGATCAAGCTGATCGACCGCATCGGCGAGATCGACAACCCGGTCGTCCCGACCGAGGTCTCCAAGTACGCGCTCGACGCGGACGAGGACGACGAGAAGGACTCCGACGGGTAACGTCGGCGTCCATGGACTCAGCAGGAGGCGGCGCGCCCCCGATCGGGGGCGCGTCGCGTTTCTTCCGGTTCGTCCAGTTCGAGTTCCCCTGGGAGCTCGGCCCAGCGGACGGCCGCTACGTGATCCG
>JBFIDS010000216.1:0-6177 GCA_041603715.1 Paraconexibacter sp.
GACATCCTCGTGGCCGGCGGCCGCGGTCTGGGCAAGCCCGAGGGCTTCGAGTTGGCCGAGGCGCTCGCCGCCGCGTATGGTGGGAATTCTGCCGTCGCGGCCACGCGCGCCGTGGTCGATGCCGGGTGGTATCCGTATGCGGCCCAGATCGGGCAGACCGGCAAGACCGTCTCGCCCAAGCTGTACCTGGCGGCCGGCATCTCGGGCGCGATCCAGCACAAGGTCGGCATGCAGGCCTCGGAGAACATCGTCGCCATCAACAAGGACGGCAACGCACCGATCTTCGAGTTCTCCGACCTCGGGATCGTGGGCGATCTCAACAAGATCCTCCCGAAGCTGACCGAGGCGATCAAGGCGAAGAAGGGCTAGGTACCGCATGGCTGCCGCCAAGAACGGGAAGGTCGCTCCGGCGGCCTTCCCGCCCCCGGTGAACACCCAGGAGGAGTTCATCAAGCGGGAGGTCGATCCCGAGGACGAGATCATCGAGGTCGGCGTCGCGATCGTCGGCGGCGGCACGGCCGGGCTCGCCACGGCGAACCGGCTCCTGCAGCTGCTCGCGGAGGACGCGGAGGCCGGGGGCGACGTCATGGAGCGGCTCGGGGAGGTCCCGGTCGCGATCATCGAGAAGGCGAAGACGTGCGGCGGGCACACCCTGTCCGGCGCCGTCATCCGGCCCGAGCCCCTCCTCGAGCTGTTCCCGGACCTGAGCCGGGAGGATTGGCGCAAGGAGGGCTTCGCCTACGGCGAGGTCGAGAAGGAGGCCGTCTACCTCACGCCGACGGCGAAGCGGTCGCTGCGGATCCCGACGCCCCCGCCGTTCAAGAACCACGGCAACGAGGTCATCTCGGTCTCGGCGCTGGCCCGCTACCAGCAGCGGATGGCCGAGGAGGCGGGGGCGTACATCCTCACCGAGACGGCCGCCACGCAGCTGCTCGTCGAGGACGGTCGCGTCAAGGGCGTCCGCTCCGGCGACAAGGGTCGCGGCAAGGACGGTCAGCCGCTCGGCAACTTCGAGCCCGGCACCGACATCGTCGCGAAGGCGACGGTCCTCGCCGAGGGCTGCTGGGGCCACCTCACCGGAGCCGCGATCCGCGAGTTCGACCTCGCCGACGGCCGCGAGCCGCAGGTGTGGGAGCTCGGGGTCAAGGAGGTCTGGAAGGTCACCAAGCCGCTCGACCGGCTCATCCACACGATGGGTCCGTGGCCGCTCTCGATCAGCGCGAAGAACGGGCAGATCGGCGGCACGTGGATCTATCCGATGAAGGACGAGAAGACCGGGGACGACCTCGTGTCGATCGGCTTCGTCGTCGAGCTCGAGTACGCGGACGCGACGACGTCGCCGCACGACCTGCTGCAGACGTTCAAGACGCACCCGCTCGTCCGCGAGATCCTCGAGGGCGGCGAGCGCGTCGCGTGGGGAGCGAAGGCGCTCCCGGGCGGCGGCTACTGGTCGATGCCCAAGCTGTCGATGCCGGGCGCGGTGCTCGTCGGCGACTCCGGCGGCATGGTCGACACCATGGCCCTCAAGGGCGTGCACCACTGCATCAAGTCCGGGATGCTCGCGGCCGAGGCGATCTTCGCGGCCCTCAAGCGCGGGGAGTCGAGCTTCGAGTCCTACGAGGACGCGATCGAGGAGTCCTCGGTCGGCAAGGAGCTCTACGCGGTGCGCAACGCGCGCCAGCCGCTCCAGAAGGGCCTGCTCATCGGCGGTCCGCTCAGCGGGATCCAGCAGATCACGAAGGGCAAGCTCCCGGGCCGGGCCTCGTGGCACCGCAACGACCACAAGCCGATGTTCATCGGCAACACGTCGAAGCGCTACGTGAAGCCCGACGGCAAGTACACGTTCGACAAGCTGTCGTCGGTGTTCATCACCGGCAACGCGACGCGCGACGACGCTCCCAACCACATCCGCGTCCAGAAGAACGTGCCGCGGGAGATCGCGGAGACGTGGGCCTGGATGTGCCCGGCCGGGGTCTACGAGATCCCCGAGGACGAGCCCGAGACCGGTAACGTCAACGTCGTCGTCAACTACACGAACTGCGTCCAGTGCGGTGCGATCACCGCGAAGGGCGGGCGGCTCACGCCGCCGGAGGGCGGCGACGGGCCGCTCTACCAGATCACCTGACGACCGCGCCCGAACACAGGAATCCGGCCGAGGGGCGCAACGTCGGCGCCCCTCGGCTGTTCCTGGGGGACATGCGGTTCCCGTTCCTCCTCCTCGCCGGCCTCGTCGTCGCGCTCGCCCAGGCCAGCGGCGCCCCCGCCGCGCCGGCCGTCTCCTCCTCGAGCAGCACCTCGACGACCCCGCCGCGGCTCGCGGCGACGCTGAGCACCTGCGACACGGGCTCGGAGGAGTCCGACCGCGCGCTCGAGGTCCGCGGGTCGATGCCGCGCCGGCGTGGGGCCGACCGCCTCTGGATGCGCTTCGACCTCGAGCGCCGCGATCCGCTCTCGGAGCGCTGGAGGTCGGTGTCCGTGCGGACGTTCGGTCGATGGGAGAAGTCGCGCCGGGGCGTCGCCGGTTTCGTCTACCGCAAGCGCGTCGAGGACCTCTCGGCCCCCGGCACCTACCGCGTCGTCGTCCGCTTCCGCTGGAGGTCCGCGAGCGGGCGGACGCTGCGCAGCGCGACGCGGACCTCGCGCGTGTGCCGCCAGCCCGACCCGCGCCCCGACCTGCGGGTGGAGCGCGCCACCCTGACCTTCGACGGAACGGGCCTCGATGTGACCGTGGTGAACGCGGGTCGCAGCCGGACGACGGCGCCCTCCGCGGTCGCGGTGCGTCACGGCGGGGTCGACGTCGCGATGGGGAGCGTCCCGGTCCTCGCGCGCGACGAGACGGTCCGCCTGCGTCTTCCCGTGCCCCCGTGCGGTGCGTCCGGGACCTACGACGTCGTCGTCGATCCGGCGGACGGGATCGACGAGGCCGACGAGCGCGACAACGTCCAGGTCGTGACCTGCTTCCGCTGATCTGTACTCTGGATGGAGCCATGAAGAGCGCAATCCACCCCGAGTACGTCGAGTCGCACGTCCGCTGCACCTGCGGCAACGAGTTCACGACGCGCTCCACGACTCCCGAGATCCACGTCGAGCTCTGCTCGCAGTGCCACCCGTTCTACACGGGCAAGCAGAAGCTCATCGACACCGGCGGCCGCGTCGAGCGCTTCAAGCGCCGCGCCGCGAAGCGCGCCGGCGTGCAGCGCGGCTAGCGCCGCCCGCACAGAGCCCCCTCGCCACGGATGAGCGAGCGGCCACGGTCCCTCACCGCGTCACGCGACGCCCCCGTCGGCGGCCAGGCCGTCCTCGAGGGCGTCATGATGCGCGGCCCGCGGACGTGGGCCGTCGCCTACCGGCCGCTCGGCCCGGCGGGGGAGGGGACCGGCGAGCTCCTCGTCGAGACCCACCGCTTCGAGAGCGCGCTCTCGCGTCATCGGCTCCTCCGCGTGCCGGTCGTGCGGGGTGTCGTCGCGCTCGTCGAGTCCCTGCGGCTCGGTTTCCGCGCGCTCTCGCGCAGTGCGGAGGCGCAGCTCGTCGAGAGCGAGCGCGAGAAGCTCACCCCCCGCGTGTGGGCCGGCACGGTCGCCGCGGCGCTCGCGATCGGGATCGGGCTCTTCTTCCTCCTGCCGGCCGTGCTCACGAAGGCGCTCGGCGACCCGGTCGAGCGCGGGCTCGTCTTCGTCGTCGTCGAGAAGCTCGTGCGCGTCGCGATCTTCCTCGTCTACATCGCGCTCGTCTCGCGGATGGGCCACCTCCAGCGTCTGTTCGCCTTCCACGGCGCCGAGCACAAGACGATCCACTGCCACGAGGCCGGCCTGCCCCTCACGCCCGAGAACGCCGCGCGCTTCAGCCGGCTGCATCCGCGCTGCGGCACGAGCTTCATGCTCCTCGTGATGATCGTCGCGATCGTCGTCTTCGCGCCGCTGGGGAACCTCGACTGGCACTGGCTGCTTCTGTCCCGCATCGTCGGGATCCCGCTCGTCGCGGGGCTCGCCTTCGAGGCGATCAAGGCGTTCGGCCGTCATCGCACGCGGCGCTGGGCCCGGATCCTCATGGCGCCCGGGCTCCAGCTCCAGCGGCTCACGACCCGCGAGCCCGACCACGCGCAGCTCGCGGTGGCGATCGCCGCGCTCGAGGCCGTGCTCGCGGCCGAGGCGCAGGAGGGCGACGGCGTTCCGGGCGTCCTCGACGGTCTCGAGGTCGCGGCGTAGCCGCGGCTGCGCGGCCGCCGCCCGCTACCCTCGGTCGCCGCATGATCGAGCAGCTCGTCGAGCAGATCGAGGCCCGCTTCGCCGACCTCGGAGCGCAGATGGTCGACCCCGAGGTCATCGGGGACCGGGAGCGCTATGCCGCCGCCGGGCGCGAGTACTCGCAGCTCGAGGCCGCCGCGAAGCTCGCCGAGGAGTGGCGCCGTGCGACCGATGACGTGGCCGGGGCGCAGGAGCTGCTCGCCGAGGACGAGGACCCCGAGGTCCGCGAGATGCTCGCCGCCGGCCGCGCGCGCGTCGAGGAGCTCGAGGAGGAGCTCCGTCTCGCGATGGTCGAGCGGGACCCCAACGACGACAAGAACGTCATCGTCGAGATCCAGGGCGGGGCCGGGGGGGAGGAGGCCGGGCTGTGGGCCGGCGACCTCTACAGGATGCTCACGAAGTACGCCGAGAAGCTCGGGTACTCCGCGGAGCCGATGGATGTCGGCGACGGCAAGTACACGTTCGCGATCAAGGGCGACGGCGCGTACTCGGTCTTCAAGTTCGAGGGCGGGACCCACCGCGTCCAGCGGGTCCCCGCGACCGAGTCGCAGGGACGCATCCACACGTCGACGGCGACGGTCTCCGTGCTCCCCGAGGCGGAGGAGGTCGACGTCAAGATCGACCAGAACGACCTGCAGATCGACGTGTACCGGTCCGGCGGCCCGGGCGGCCAGTCGGTGAACACGACGGACTCGGCCGTGCGCATCACGCACCGGCCGACGGGGATCGTCGTCGCGATGCAGGACGAGAAGAGCCAGCTCCAGAACCGCGAGAAGGCGATGCGCGTGCTGCGGGCCCGCATCTACGAGGCCGCGCTCGCGGAGCAGCAGGCGTCGTGGTCGGCCGACCGCAAGGCCCAGGTCGGGACGGGCGACCGCGCGGAGAAGATCCGCACGTACAACTACGGCGAGCGCCGGGTCACCGACCACCGCATCAAGCTCACGGTCCACAACCTCGACGTGGTGCTCGAGGGACAGCTCGACGAGCTGACCGCGGCCCTGGGCGCCGACGAGAAGCGGCGGCGCCTCGAGGCCCAGGCCGCCGGGACGGCCTGACGGCCGAGGGCCGGGGCGGGGACGGACGTCATGGCCTTCTCGGGTGTCCCGGTCGCGGACGCGATCGACTCCGCCCTCATCGCGCTGCGCGCGAGCGGTTCGGAGACCCCGCGCCTCGACGCCGAGGTGCTCCTCGCCCACGTGCTCGGTGTCGACCGCGCGCGCCTCGTCCTCGACCACGACCGCCCGGTGGAGGGCCTCGCGGTCCGGCGATTCCAGGATCTCGTGCGCCGCCGCTCGGTCGAGGGGGCGCCGGTCGCGCACCTCGTGGGGCACCGCGGCTTCCGCCGCCTCGACCTCCGCGTCGACCCGCGCGCCCTCATCCCGCGACCGGAGACCGAGCACCTCGTCGAGGCGGTCCTCGGCCTCCCGGCGGGTGCGACCGTGCTCGACGTCGGCACCGGGACGGGGGCGGTCGCCCTCGCCCTCAAGGACGAGCGCCCGGACCTCGTCGTCCATGCCAGCGACGTCGACCCCGGCGCGCTCGCGCTCGCGCGCGAGAACGTCGCCGGGCTCGGACTCGACGTGACGCTCCACCACGCCGACCTCCTCGACGGCGTCCCCGACGAGATCGCGCTCGATGCCGTCGTCTCCAATCCGCCCTACGTCGCGGAGGAGGACCGCGGCGCGCTCCCGGCGTCCGTCGTCGGACACGAGCCGCACGTCGCGCTGTTCGGTGGCGAGGACGGGCTCGCCGTCATCCGTCGTCTCGTCGACCAGTGCGCCCACCGGGGGGTCCCCTGCCTCGCCCTCGAGCACGGCCGCAGGCAGCGTGCGGCGGTCGTCGCGATCGTCCGGGAGGCCGGCTACGGCGAGGTCACGACCGTCGACGACCTCGCGGGTATCGACCGCGTCGTCGTCGCCCGCCGCCCGCCCGC